>WLEH01000029.1 GCA_009704345.1 Actinomycetota bacterium
AGGGTCCGACAATCGTCAACTCGACCCTAAAGCGTGCCGCGCCGCCCAGCGCCAGCTGCGGCAATCCCCTGCAGCGCAACTATTACCAGCATAAAAGCCAATCCAGCGTTCCAACTGCCGGACCATTGGAAAATCGCACCAACAAGTAGCGGTCCAGTGGCAGCGATCAAATACCCAATTGATTGCATCATGGTAGATAGCGCTGCCGCCGTTGCGGCGGTTTCGCTGCGCAGCACTACCAAAATCAATGACAACGGAAATGTGGCGGATTGGCCAAATAGCGCAAATAGCACCCAGAGCGTAAGTCGCCAACCTGAATCCAGCAATAAGCCAAGATATCCAACTGCAGTGATTGCAGTAAACAGCCACAAAATACTGCGCTGCTCAGTTCGTGTTGTTGCTAACTGGGGCACATATGCGGCAGCAATAGATCCCAGCAGCGAAATAATCGCCACAGTTAAGCCAGCAGCTGCTAGCGCATAACCACGATCAAACAAAATTGTTGGAATCCAAGTGCCACCGGCATATGCATTCATAGACTGCAGCCCAAAAAATGCGGTGACCTGCCACGCGCGTCGATTTCGCAGCAGCGTTCGCCAACTGATTTTGCTTGATTGATCAATCTCGCGCAAACCATTTTCGCGTATTCGCAGTTGCCACCAAATTGCGCCAAGCAGCGCTAACACACCCCAGGGCAACATCGCCAACTGCCAACTAAGGCTGCTGGCAGCAGTTAATGGTGCCGAAATAGCTAACGCAACTGCTGACGTAATACCCATCAACGTGACGTACGTGCCGGTGATGACACCGGCGTGCTCGCCGCCATGCAATTTAACCCAGGCAGGCAATGTCACATTCAATACTGCTGTTGCAATACCCAATAACAGCGTAAAAAAGAATAAGGCAAAGACTGATCCAGTAGCGCGAAATAACAACGCAGCTGCGAGCACCCACATTGCAATTGAGATGATGCGATCAATGCTTCCGATTTGATTAAACCAGCCAGCAACTGGTGATATAAAAGCGAAACATAAAACTGGTATTGCCGCGAGCCAAGCTAACTCAATGGTGGAAAGTCCTAACTCAATTCCAATCACAGTGATAATTGGAGTTATCACGGCAATGCCAGTTCGCATATTTATGGCAGCAACATACGCTGGCAATCCAATCTTGGAATCGCGAAAAAACTTATGAAATCCGCTCAATTCAACTCAGCCACGTTGGCTACGTCACAACTCGCTAGCGGCGCGCCATCGCAACAATTAGCTTTAGCATGGCAATGCGGACAAAGCCATCTAGTAGCAATTGGGTCAAATACTTGAGCGCAAAAATCACATTCCACCGTCGCATTATTACCTAACTGCCTCAATATCTCGGGTAATTGACACTTACTTAATCAGATTTTGGTTGATGTGCCGCATGATCAATTGGCAGCAATTTTATTGCCTGAATAATTCCCGATACCCAGGCGAACACTGTGGTGAGATAGCAAATTATCTGAATCGTTACCGGCGCTTCCAGCGCTACCAAAAGTTGCCTTACGTTTAGCATCACAATTAGGCCGCCAACAAACACGCCCAATATTCGCTGTGGCGCACGCTTAACCAGCCAAGCCGCAACCGGGGCTGCCAGCGTGCCACCAATTACTAAGGCAAGCACCGCGGCCCACGGCATTTGTTTTGCACCCAGTCCAACTAAAAATCCAAGACTTGAAGCAATAGCAACTACTAACTCAGCAGTATTGGTTGAGCCAATTGCCTTGCGCGGTTCTAATGCATTTGATGCAGTTAGCGAAGTGGTGACAATTGGTCCCCACCCGCCACCACCAGTTGAATCGACAAACCCACCTACTAATCCAAGCGGCGCTAACCACCGGGCGCGGGCGCGACGTTTTTTGCCCAAAATGGTTTGACGCGAGAATCGGTACAGCACCACAATTCCCATAATCAACAAAATGGATGAAGTCCATGGAATTGCTGCCCGAAGATCGATATTGCTCAAGACAATGGCACCGACAAATGCACCAATGCCACCAGGAACTGCAACTTTAATCGTGGCGTGCCAATCAACATTGCCGTATTTAATATGTGACGCACCACTTGCCACACCAGTTGCTATTTTGGCGAAATGCACAATTGCGGATGCGGCCGCGGGCGAATATGCAAGTGAGATTAATACGGTGGTTGAGATGACACCAAATGCCATTCCCATTGCGCCATCGATCATCTGCGCAATAAACCCAGCAAATGAAACAAGTAACAAAGTTGCCATGACGGAACATTACTTATTTACTACAGTTTTAGTGTCAAATAATTGGGTATGTCTAAGCTTGTGAACTCTTTAGCAGGGCAATTACCGATTTAGGCAATTTTCCACTCACCACAGCGGCTAGCGACACTTGATCCAAAATCTGCCGCTCGGCTGCTCTAATGGCAATCCAAACCTGCGCCAAACCCGCTGATGCGCCTGAGTAACTGAGGTTCTCTGGTCTGGCTCCACCCACTTCAGTGAGCGCACCATCAACTGCTCGAATTACATCGGCTACCATTATTTTGGTTGCAGGTTTTGCCAATACATAGCCACCATCTGGTCCGCGCCGAGCAATGACAATGCCGGCTTTGCGCAGTTGGGTCATGATTGCACCTAGATAGCGAACTGGGATTAGTTGAGATTTGGCGAGCGCTGCCACAGTGAGTGCGGTGTCAGGATTTGCTGCCAACTCCAAACTGGCTCTAATTGCATAATCGGTTCGATTTGGCAGTCGCATGCCACTAAGTATCGCAGGAAACCTGTCACATTGCTGGGAATTAGTGGCAGACTCATTAGAGTTCAACCATGTCTGAAGATATTCACCCATCAGTGGCTCGAGTTAAAGCAGCGCTAGCTCAATTAGGTGGTAACCCTGAATTGGTTCGAAAGTTGTCGCAGCCGGCTCGGACTTCAGCGGAAGCTGCAGCTGCGCTTGGCGTAACAGTTTCGCAGATTGTCAACTCTCTAGTATTCCTCGCAAAAACTCCGACGTCACAGCATCCTGTTTTAGTTTTGTCTTCCGGTGGTCATCGAGTGGATTTAGATTTAATTGCAACTGCCTTTGGCGTTACTGAAATCGTTAAAGCAGATGCAGAATTAGTTAAATCAACTACCGGGTTTGCCATCGGTGGTGTTTCGCCAGTAGGTCATATCACCAAGATTCCCACGATTGTAGATTTGGATCTAGGCATATTTCCCGAAGTGTGGGCTGCTGGCGGACATCCCTATTGGGTTTACCCAACTACATTTAAAGAGTTAGTTGCGATGACCGGTGCTGCGGCAGTAGTGGTCAGCGCTGATCCGGTAGCAGGAAGTTAAGTTTGCGTAACTTTAGTTAATCCTCGCGGTAAGTCCGGATTTAGCCCTTTTGCAATTGCAGTTGCTTCAACCATTAACTGAGCCGGTGGCGCCATCAAAATAGGCATCAAACTTTCAATAGTGTCTGGAATTACGATCTGTTGATCAGAGGCTAACCCACAATTACTAGGTCCGATTGCAATTACCGCGGCAGCAACATCTTTTAGTTTTGACACCAATTCCACAACCGTGTTATTAACTGGTGAAGTTGGGCCAGCAAGAAATGCCAGCACTGGCAATCGATGATCCACAATTGCTTTTGGCCCATGCTGCAAATCTGCTGCCGACAAACCCAGTGAAACCAAATAGCAAGACTCTTGCAGTTTAAGTGCGATTTCACTGGCGATAGCAACTGAATATCCCCTGCCAGTAATAACTGCAGTTTCTTGATCAATCAAAGTTTGTGCAATTTCAGAAATTACGGGCTCTTGCAAAAAGGTTTGTTCAATCTGTTTGGGCAGCTCATCAATGACGCCATAACTAAATGAATCGGGCGATATTGCCTCAGCAATAACTGCAAGCGCCACCATCGCGCACGTGAAGGTCTTAGTTGCTGGAACCGCGCGCTCTTCCCCTGCTTGGGTTAACACTGTGATATCAGTAGCAGCAAAAATGGGGCTATCTGGCGTATTGGTTAATCCAATAGTTACCGCGCCAGCAGCTTTGGCCCAACGCAGTGATTCCACAATCTCTTCGGTGCGACCAGATTGTGAGATTCCAATTGCTAATGTGTTTTTCAAAGAAACATGGGCGCGATAGGCAGTTGCCAGCGATGGATGGCCGCTGGTGGCAGAAATGCCGCAATGGTTTGCGAATAAATAAAAGCCATACATGGCAACGTTGTCGCTAGTGCCACGAGCAAAAAAGATAACGTTTGAAACTTGATTTCGGAGAACTAATTCTCGAATTTGTGGTGCAAGAGATCTGGTATGGGATATGGTCTGCGCGACTGCAGTTGGTTGCGAAAGAATCTCACTGCGCATGATAGATGTCATTTAACAAACACCTCGTTGCCGGCAATCCAAGTTCGCTCAGCTTCTAATACCTCATTTGAGTAATTTAACCAAACCAAATCCGCCCGGTTACCAATTTCAATCGTGCCGCGGTCGCTCAACCCCATTGCCGACGCTGGAACTTTGGTAGCGGCCGCTATCGCAATTCCTGGGCTAACGCCAATCTTGATGCAATTTGAAATAGCATGATCCAATCGAATCGTCGAACCTGCCAATGTGCCATCAGATCGAACTGGTGGCTGACCTGCTTTCACAGTAACGCTCTCGCCTGCAAGTTCGTACTCACCTGCCGGCATGCCAAGGGCTGAAATGGCATCAGTAACTAAACAAACTCGCGATTGAGCAGCCTTGAAAGCTAATAACACGCTTTGCGAAACTACGTGATGCAGATCAACTATTAGTCCTAACGTAAATCTTTCATCAATTAGTGCCTGACCTGCAACACCAGTATCTCGATGACTTACGGGCGATTGTGCATTAAAAAGATGAGTAATTAATGTTGCACCAAGATCTCCTGCTGACGCCACCTGATCTGCAGTGGCATCACTATGTCCAACACTAACCTTTACCCCATGGGCAACTAATTTTTTTATTGCTGAAGTTGCATTTTCTAACTCTGGCGCAATGGTCATAATCTTTAAGGAGTCTTGTGCTGCTGAAATAAGCGACTCAATCGCTTCATCAGTTGGCGCGATTACGCATTCAGCGCGATGTGCACCTTTTCGTTTCATGCTTAAAAAAGGTCCTTCTAGGTGAAAGCCAAGGACTGCAGTTCTATCTGAATATGTTTTGACTTGGGAACGGTTCGATTTAAACCAATTCACCAGATCTAAAACCGGTGCGGTAATCACGGTTGGATAAATTGCAGTGACGCCAGATTCAGGCAACTTCCTCAAAATTCGTTCCCAATCCGAAGTGTTGGCAGCAATAAAGTCGGTGCCGTATGCACCATTTATTTGCAGATCAATTAAGCCAGCTGACAGATAACCAGTTTCAATTCTTAAATCTGCCGAATTAGCATCTACTCCAGCGCCAGAATCAATGCTCACTATTTTGCCGTCAGATATCTCCACAACCGCTGGCAATACGCCAGAGGGCAGCACTACATTGGCAGCATAGATTCGCAATTCACCCTCCCGGCTTCACATCCTAGATGGCGGGCTGGTCTTAACTTCAATCAACTCAAGCTTGGTAAGGCTTTCCCTGGTGTAAACATTTACATTTGCACCATACACTTTAACCATGCAACGCCCAGACTATTTAACAGCCGAAAATCCAAACTTAACTGTTCGGTTGGACCACTACGAGATACAGAACGTACTTGTGGCATTTATTCGAATGGCGATTGATCGGATTAATTTTCGATTTAGCACCAATGATCTTTACTTCTATCGATTACTTGGTACTGGAAATGGGCAGACTTTTACCACTAAAGATGCTGATGTTCGCCGTTGGGTAATTTTGACAGTATGGCCAAATATGGCCGCTGCTAATAATTTCAATTCACATAAAATAACGCTGCGATGGCGCAAGAATGCAGCGGCAGTAGGAACTTTGTTTTTAGCACCTATTTCCAGTAAAGGGACATGGCGCAAACGGCAACCTTTCGGTGATCCGACCCCGCGCCGCTGGGATGGGCCAGTGTTGTCAATTACTCGTGCTCGAATCAAGGCTCGATTGTGGCGAAAATTTCAAGCCGAAGTTCCGCCAGTGTCGAAATCCCTTCATGCGTCCGCTGGTTTGCTGACAGCGTTTGGAATTGGCGAGGCTCCCATTGGCCTGCAGGGAACTGTGAGTATCTGGCACTCCAATAAGGCGCTGACTGAGTTTGCCCAGCGAAAACACGAACATCGTGAGGTGATCAGCAAAACTCATGAACTGGATTGGTACCGCGAAGAACTATTTGCGCGGTTTGCGGTAATTGCTGTCGAAGGCTCGCTCAATGGCGTAGCCTTAGCCGCCGTGATCCCAGTTGAGTAGGAAACATGAGCGAGCGGCTATACACCGGACGATGGAACGATGCCAACAAGCCATCACCGTTGCGAGTTGTGCCGTGGTTAGTGTTTTTAGTAGCAATTGGCTTAATGATTACTTGGGTATTGCTTTCAGGTGAGGCGCGTCATCCGTTCACGATAGGAATTGTGGCGACAACTGCAACTGCAGTTTTCTTATGGTCTGTTGGGGCCAATGGTCCAATCTGGACTATTACTTCATTTTTAATCGTATTGGTCTTCACCTACTTGTTAGAACTTGTTGGGGTTTCAACCGGGATTCCTTTTGGTGAATATGAATATGCAACCACGCTAGGCGTTCAGGTTGCGAGCGTTCCCTTGATCGTGCCCATTGCCTGGTATTCCATGGCGATTCCAACTTTGATGCTTGCAAGATCATTATCGCAGCGACCTTTAATAGTTTTATTTTTTGCCACAATCGGTTTAACCGCTTGGGACTTCTTGCTAGATCCGTGGATGGTTGGTGAAGGACATTGGACCTGGGTAAATCCAGAACCATCATTACCAGGGCTTGACGGCATTCCGATTACCAACTTTATTGGTTGGATTATCAGTACCTTTTTACTATTCGCTATTTTGGATCGACTACCTCGCCGAAAGTACCGACCACTGGCGCTGCCGCTATTTATTTATTCTTGGCAATGGCTCGGTGGTGCGTTATCGAATTTAGTGTTTTTAGGTGAACCTGTCGTGGCACTGTATGTCTTTGTGGGAATGTCACTGCTAGCTGCCCCTGCTATTTTCACCCAGTACGTCCGCTTCCGATAACTAACTACTATCGTGGGCGGCGTGAGTCGGCTTATTGCATCTATTGCCCACCGAATTGTGGTGATTGGTTCCACCCTTGCTGTCTTAGGCGCCATTCATAGCTTAATTAACTTAAAGCTAATTCGACGACCAATGTCAGCTGGCCCTGTTCAGGAAAAAGTAAGTGTGTTGCTGCCAGTATTGAATGAAGCTGATCGAATTGCGCCCACCTTGCAGTCATTGTTAGCCCAAGAGAGCCTTGTTGATTTAGAGCTCATCATTCGCGATGATGGTTCAACAGATCAAACCGTGGAATTGATAAATCATTTAACTCGAAATGCAAAGTTTCAAGTCAATGTCATTACCAATGACGCACCAGCTCCAACTGGATGGGTTTCTAAATCTTGGAGCTGTTACCAGATGAGTAAAGTAGCAACTGGTACGGTCTTAGTATTTATTGATGCTGACGTAAGTTTCGCGCCCACTGCGATCGCTCAAGGTGTAATCACCATGCGTGAACATAAACTTGATTTGATTTCGCCATACCCCAAGCAAACTGCGATCACTTGGTCGGAGAGACTTATGCAACCACTGTTGCAATGGAGTTGGTTAACTTTTCTGCCGTTGCGAATTGCGGAGCGGGCCAAGAACCCGGCACTTTCTGCGGCAAATGGACAATTTATTTTGGTCGATGCTGCCAATTACCACGCTAGTGGTGGCCATAGCGCCAATCCTGCTGCCGTACTAGATGACATAGCACTGCTTCGAACAATAAAGAATTTTGGTGGCTCGGGTGTTGTAGTGGACGGCACCGAATTAGCTAAAACCCGAATGTATCGAAATGTTTCAGAATTAACGGACGGTTATGCAAAATCTCTCTGGAGCGCAGTGGGTGGCAAGCCCCAATCGAGATTTTTAAGTGCTTTTTTGATTTTAAGTTACGTAATTCCGCCATTAGCAGCGGTAACTAAATCGCCGTTAAGAATTCAGCGAGCAGGTGCAATTGGCTATCTTGCTGCTGTTTTGTCTAGATACCTGATTGCAAAACGAACAAAATCCAGAACGTTTCCAGATGTTATGACTCACCCGTTAGCGATTTTGGGCTATGTTGGACTTACGGAACTCTCCTGGTATCGAAAGTTACGCAATAAATTAACCTGGCGCGGAAAGAAATTACCTTGAGCAAAATCATCGTAATTGGAGCTGGTATGGGCGGGATGTCAGCTGCTGCCCGACTGCAAGCGCTAGGCCATCAGGTAACTGTGATTGAGCGTAGTTCTACTTACGGCGGCAAGCTCGCACGCTATCAAAGAGATGGCTTTGTGTTTGATTTAGGACCCTCGCTATTTACCATTCCAAGTATTTATCGAGATTTGTTTGATCGAACTGGAAAACCCCTAGATGAAGTTATCTCGATCGTTGCACCTGAGCGGGCATTTAGATATCAGTTTTCG
>WLEH01000003.1 GCA_009704345.1 Actinomycetota bacterium
ATTATCGAATGCATTTGATCCAAAAAGTGAGGTCAGATCCATAGATCCTGTCTCTCCCGGTGAGCTTCTACTAGAAGAATTTCTTAAGCCAATGAAGATCACTAAATATCGACTCGCAAAAGAGATTGATGTGCCATCTCAGCGAATTGGGGAAATCGTCAAGGGGAAACGAGCAGTAACTCCAGATACTGATTTGAGGCTTTGCCGCTTTTTCGGATTGTCAGATGGTTATTGGTTGCGAGTACAGGCGAATTACGATCTCCAATTAGCCCGATCTGCGATGGGAGATAAATTAATAAAAATTCAACCGTGGGCTCATGGTTAACCAGCTAGTTCTTAGTCTGATTAACATTTCTATTTATTGACTTTATCTGTCTATGCCATCAATGTCGAGGAGTGACTTGAATAAATCTTCAACCGCAGCAAAAATCAAACAAGAGCTGAATCGAGTTAGCAACCCCAAGTTGGCAAAAGATCAACTTTGGTTCTATCAAACCCAAAAGGGTGGCTATGGTGAAGGCGATAAATTCCTTGGGATTCGAGTTCCACAATCCAGAGCTATTGCTAAAGCAAACGTTAACTTGCCGCTAAGCGAAATTGCCAAATTAACTGATAGTAAATATCACGAGGTTAGGTTTGTTGGGTTGGCTATTTTGGTGCTGCAGTTTCAAAAAACCAAAGACACTGCACTGCAAAAACAGTTGTTTGATTTCTATTTAAAGCTGGTTAAGCAAAACAGAGTAAATAATTGGGATTTAGTTGATGCCACCGCGCCATACTTAGGTAATTACTTAGTTGATAAACCCGAAGCCATGAAGTTTTTGCAGCAATTGATTAAGAGCAAAAATCTTTGGGTGCAGCGAACTGGAGTCATGTTTACTTTTGCTTTCATTAGAGCCGGCAACAACAAACCCACCCTGGTGCTATCAAGGCAGTTACTTAATCACCCACATGATTTAATCCATAAAGCAACTGGCTGGATGCTTAGAGAAGCAGGAAAGCGCAATATTGCAGATCTACGGGGATTCTTAAGCGAGCATGCCGCAGAAATGCCAAGAACTATGTTGCGGTATGCGATTGAGAAATTGCCAGAAACCGAGCGAAAGAAGTGGCTAGCTAAGAAGGGTTAATTCTGCAGTTCCAATAGATTCTTGAACCAATTCAGACTATCTGGATTAGCCAGCGCTTCTAAGTTCTTAACTTCACGGTTATTTATTACTTCAGTTACCGCTAACTCAACTAACTTATTGCTTTTTGTTCGAGGCAGCTCAGGGGAGGCAATGATCTTTGCCGGCACATGTTTCGGACTTGCTTTTGCTCTTAATTGATATTTGATATCCGAAATCAATGAATCAGTTAACTCATAGCCATCACGGAGCTTCACAAATAAAATCACTCGTGTGTCGCCATCCCACTCTTGCGCAACTGCCATGGCTTCTTGAATTGGCACAAACTCTTCCACAATTCGATAGATCTCCGCCGTACCAATTCTTACGCCACCACTGTTTAAAGTGGCGTCAGATCGGCCGTAAATTACATAACCACCATGTTCGGTGATAGCAGCAAAATCACCGTGCGCCCAAATGTCATCGAATTTCTCGAAATAAGCAGCTTTGAACTTTTTATTGCCTTCATCATTACCAAAATAAAGTGGTCTGGATGGAAATGATTGCAAACAAACTAACTCACCTTTTTCATTTACTGGTGCAGGTTTGCCATCATCGCTGAACACTGACATATTCATGCCAAGCGCTGGACCTTGAATTTCACCCGAATACACATTTTGAATTGGATTGCCCATCACGAAACAACCACAAATATCAGTGCCACCAGAAATAGAAGCAAGATGCAGATCAGCTTTAATTGAATCATAAACATAGTCAAAGCCTTCTGGGCTAAGTGGTGAACCGGTTGAGGTAATGGTTTTGAGTGAACTTAGATCATGAGTTTTTTTTGGTTTAAGGTCAAATTTTCTAAGTGAATCGATGTATTTTGCAGATACGCCAAATAACGTAATTTTTTCTTCTTGCGCCATATCAAACAATCGAACTGGTCGAGGAAACACAGGATTGCCGTCATACAGCACAATTGATGATCCAGTTGCCAGCACCATAAATAACCAATTCCACATCATCCAACCACAAGTGGTGTAATAAAAGACGTTGTCACTTTCTCTGATATCTAAGTTGTATCTAGTTTCCGATAACACTTTTAACATTACGCCAGCAGCACTGTGCACAATGCACTTTGGTTTGCCAGTAGTGCCAGAGGAGAACAAAATAAATCCAGGCTGATCAAACGGCAGTTCAATGGCGCGGTATTGATTAGAATGTTTGACATACCAATTTTCAAAGTTTTCGGCGTAATCAGTTTGCGCCCCAATTAGTAATACTTGTTTAAGTGATGGCAGCCCAGACACAATTTCTGGTAATCGATCTAAGCAGTCATTATCTTTGCCGTTGTATTGATAATTAGGTGCGGCTAATAGCACTTTAGGTTCAATCTGACCGAATCGATCCAGCACGCCGGTAGTACCAAAATCAGGTGATGCCGTTGAAACGGTAGCACCAATACTGAGCGCACCTAGCGCAAAAATTACAACTTCGGCCACATTGGGCACCCAAGCTGCCACCACATCGCCAGGAACAACACCGGCTGCAATTAGGCCATTAGCAACTTGATTAACTGCGCGCTTAACTTCGCCTCGAGTGAGTTTACGCCTGATTCCAGCTTCAGTAATTGTGGTAATGATTACTTGATCATCATCGCCGTTAAGTAATGTGTTTACCACGTTTAGTTTGGCTTCTGGAAAAAATCTTGTATCAAAAAAGCCGCTGCCAGATATTGTGGTTTCACCTGGATCACCTATGACATTGCTATCTTGCCAAACATAACGCCAGAATTGTTCTGGATTCTTAACTGACCAATCAAGTAAGTCTGGATAAGTATCAACACCAGCAAAATCCAATAACCGATGAATTGCTAAATCAGTTTTATTCGGTGACCAAAGTAGTTTTGCCATCAGGCTAAAGTTTACTTAACTGAAGAGCCGAACTTCATCCGAAGTCGATACAGCGCACCAGCAATACCACCTGGAGAGAACATCACGACCAAAATGAAGATCACGCCAAGAATAAATGCTGGCTCACTCATAGGCCCGCCAATCCATTCTGGCAATCCACTTAGCGCACCTTGGGTATCAAGCGTAGTTAATCGTTGGGATAGCACCACATAAATCAATCCACCAATTACTGCACCCCAACGAGTGGCAATACCACCAAGGATCACCATCAGTAGCAGTGAGATAGTGGTTTGGGTTGATCCCATTACTGGATTGGCATTGTTGGTAACAATTACGGCAATCACACCCACAAATGCAGCCATAACGCCAGCTAGCACAAATGCGATCAATTTAAAGTTAAATGGTTTAAGTCCAAGCACGCTAACGCGCTCTTCATTATCGCGCAGGGCTTGCAGCACGCGGCCCATTGAGGACTGGGTTAACCACCACACGGCAACATAGATCAAAATTAGAGTTACCAGCGCTAATAAATACAGATTTCTTGTGTTGTTAACACCTAAGAAGAAATCTGGCACGGAATCAAAATTCAACTGCAGGGTTTGATCGCCATTGCTTAATCCCCACATATTCAATACTGCAATCACATGGCCTGCTTCAGCAAAAGCTAGCGTTACCATGGCAAAGGCAATACCTTTAACGCGAAGTGCGGTGGCGCCTGTGAATAGTGCAATTAGAGTTGCGAAAACCATTGCGAAAATTCCAGCTGGGATAATTCCCCAGTCCCAACGCGCCATCGCATAAGCCGCACCGTAAGCACCAGCTGCGTAATAAAGCGCATGACCAAACGAAAGCAGTCCAGTAAAACCAAGCAATAAGTCATAAGTTAGTGCAAGCGCGGCAAATAAAAACGCCACCGCAAATGTTTGCTGTAAGCCTGGTTCATTCAGAATTGGCGTAAATGCCGCAACGCCAAAAAACACCATCGCCAGCACTGGAACGTATCGATATTTGCCAGGTAGCAGATTCATTAATGTGCCACCTTTCCGAGCAATCCTTGTGGTCTAACAAGTAGCACTAACGCCAGCAGCATTACCACTACAAAATCACCTAGTCCTTGTACGTAGTAGTTCACTAATACTTGTGTTGTGCCAACAACTATTGCCGCAATCGCAGTGCCAGGAACTGATCCCATACCGCCAATTACTACAGTAATGAAGGCGTAAATTAAGAATGCATCACCCAGGGTTGGACCAACACCAGAGGCGTATGTTGTAGCAAGCGCACCGCCAAGACCGGCTGCGAAACCACCAATAAAGAATACGAAAGTAAATGCTTTTCTAACATCAATACCAAGTGCCGTAACCATCGATCGGTTTTCCACACCAGCCCTGATAATCAAACCAATTCTGGTGTAGCGCATCATCAAGAAGTTAGCTATCAGCACTAGTGCCGCAACGCCGATATACAAGAATCGATCGATACCAACAAACGCATCACCAATTTGAACAGTGTTATAAAGCTGAGTTGGCGGCAACACAATTAGTGGATCTGACCCAAACCAACCTAAATATGCACTGGTTGCAACAAAACCTAATCCAACGGTGACCAATGCCTGATCGATATGACGGTCATATAAATATTTTATCAAGATCTGCTCAGTTGCCACCGCGAACAGCGCTCCAACTACGCCGGCAATAAATAGGCTGATGACATAGCTGCTTAAACTGCCATCGGCTCTAATTGAGGTAGTGAAATACCAAGTGGCGTAAGCGCCAGCAGTTAAAAACGCGCCGTGAGCAAAATTCAATACTCCCATTAAGCCGTAAATCAAACTCAAGCCAGATGCCACTAAGAAATAAAGTGCACCAAGACCAAATCCAGTAATAAACAGCGTGATAAAGATTTCCATTAGTGGCTACCTCCGCTCACGCCTAGCATTTGCTTGGCAAACTCTGGATTCTCTAATTCAGTTGGCACACCAGAGTGAACCACCACACCTTGATCCATCACGATGATGTTTTTGGCAATTCGTTTAATCAGTGGCAAGTTCTGCTCTACTAACAAAATCGTGGTTGCTTGCGCAGCAACTTCAAGTGCATCGGCAACTTCAGTAACTAGTTTTGGTGCCAAACCTTTTGTTGGTTCATCAACTAGCAGCAATTTAGTTTTGTTTAGAAGTGCCCGAGCAACTGCCACCATCTGCTGCTGACCGCCAGAGAGCGTGCCAGCACGCTGACTTTTTCGCTTTAATAACTCCGGAAACAAGTTATAAACCGTGTCGTAATCTGGATTCTTATCGCGCTCAGCGAGTTTTAGATTCTCTAACACGGTTAGCGTTGAGAAGATTTCGCGATCTTCTGGTACGAAGGCAACGCCAGCTCGAATTACTTCATGAGTCTTTAACCCAGAAATCTCTTGCTCAAACAATTTTATGCTGCCCACTCGTGGCACTAACCCAACAATTGAGCGCAGCGTGGTTGATTTACCAACACCGTTTCGACCTAGTAGGCCTGTTACAACGCCGGCTTCAACTTCAAAGTTAACGCCCTGCAAAATATGAGAGCCTTTAATTGTTACATTCACATCAGCAAGAGTCAGTGCCTTTGTCATAGCGACTCTCCTAAATATGCACTCTGTACGGTTGGATCGCTAATGACAGTTTGCGGATCAGCACAGATCAGAAGTTCTCCTTGATGCATTACTGCAATTCGATCAGCAAGACCAAGCACCACATGCATATGGTGTTCCACCATCAATACGGTGCGGCCATAATCGCGCGAAAGTGATCTAATAATTTCAGTTAGCACTGGTACGTTCTCAACTGACATACCAGCCATTGGTTCATCTAACATCACAACTTTGGCATCGCTGGCGAGCACAATTGCAATTTCTAGTCGGCGCTTATCGCCATGTGATAGCGCACCAGCTGGGGTGAATCTCTTATCGCTTAAGCCAACTGCATTTAATGCTTCTTCGGCTTTTGCAATTGCTGGTTTAAAACTATAGGCGCGGCGAGTAATTTTCATCGAGCCGCCCATTGCAGCTTCTGCTGCTAATCGAACATTCTCCAATACCGGTAGCAGCGTAAAAACGCTTGAAGTTTGAAATGTTCTACCTAATCCCTTACTAGCTCTGCTAGCTGGAGATTCATTAGTGATGTCATCATCACCTAAATAAATATTTCCTCTAGTAGCTGGGCGCAAGCCAGAGATCAAATTAAACAAACTAGTTTTGCCGGCACCGTTTGGGCCGATCACACCAAGTAGTTCGCCGGGCTTAACTTCAAGAGTTACGCCATCAACAATCTTGGCACCGCCAATTGCGAGGCTCAGATCGGAAACGCGAATTGCCGCGTTACTGGTCACTGAGCCTCGCAATCGTTAGTCGGTTATTAGTTAAGAGATCTTAGTTCAGCGGTGGGGCTGCGTTTGGATACAACTTAACTAGCTTAGGAATGAAGTTTGAACCTTCACGCTCTAGCCGAGTTTGATACATTGGCTGAATCAAAGCATGATCTTCCTTGCGGATTGTGGTAATTCCCTTCATCGAAGTGAACTTCCAGCCCTCAAGTCCCTTGATCATTGCATTAACTCCAGTCAAGCCAGTCTTGCTATTTGCTTTCATGCTTAGCGCACGAACGATCATCTGTGCTGCTGTTACACCATCTGGGGTGAATAGATCTTCACCATAGAACGGTGCGGCATTTGGATTCGTCCTTCGATAATCAGCACGTAGCGCAGTTCCAATTGCATTTGTAGATGCACCTGGGAAATAGCTAGATGAGTAGATCACGTTCTGGCTGCCTAGCAACTGACCAAAGATTGGATAAGCCGAAGTCTGTGCCAAACCGGTAACAATTGTGGTGGAACCTAGCACGCCCTGCTGCCGCATAGCAGTCCACATGGCAAGTGAAGTTGCGGTATTTGACCAAGCAACGAACACGGTGTCTGGGTTGGACTGACGTAGTCGCAACACATCTGAGGTGTAATCAGACTTGGTGCCAGTTACTTTCTGGCCAACCACAGTTGCACCTGGGAATAACTTTGGTGCTGCTGAAATATAAGCATCACCAAATGCGTTATCTTCAACGAACAACACAATTCGCTTACCAGCAACGTTGTTACCTAGTGCACCTTTAATTGGAATTAGATCCTGCTCAGTTTGCACGCCAGAGCGGAAGGTGTATTTGTTTGAGAACTGGCTACCACGCTGGGTGATAAGGAACTGCTTGGCAGGACCTGAAATGTAAAGAACTTTGTTTTGTGCAGCCTGTGGTGCAAGTGCTAGAGCTACACCACTGCTGACAGTGCCAACAATGATCTTGCTACCTTTACCAACTGCAGTCTTGAAGTGAGTAGTTGCAGTATCTGGTAGACCGCCATCGTCATATTTGGTTAGCACGATCTTTTGGTTGTTAACAACCATGGTTCCCTTGGTGAAGTAATTTAAACCCCACTCAAGACCTGCAACATAGGCATCACCAAATGGCTTTAGGCCACCGGAAGTTGAAGAGATAACTGAAACTTCAACATTTTTTGGTGCAGCATTAGCTGCAGTTGAGCCCGCAAATACCAGCGCAGCAGAAATGCCTAGCGCAAGGAAATTGCGGAGCGTCTTTCGCACTGACATGCGAACTCCTTCTCTGACAGAGTGAGCCACCAGCTGGTGGCCCGAATAGAGACTACCTTGCCCTATGAGCCACCTGAAAATCAACAGGTACCACCTGGTATCACAAAGAATTTTCGAACTACGCCCCCCTCACAGAATTGAGTATTGAATTACCCACGGGTAGCATTTTGGCTTGGCCAAGTAATGAATAACTTTTAACTTAAGGAAATCATGCGCGGAATAGAAGTTGATCTGACCGGAAAAACTGCAGCAGTAACAGGTGCTGCTAGCGGCATTGGTAAAGCAGTTGCGCAATCACTTGCTCACGCAGGTGCCAAGGTAATCGTAATTGATGTTAATGAAGCTGCCACAATTGAAGTCGCTGATGAAATAAATGGCACACCGTTAGTGCTTGATTTATCCGATAGCGCAAAAGTTGAACAGACAAAACTAAATGTTGATATTTTAGTTAATAACGCCGGACTACAAACTGTTTCTAAAGTTGAAGAATTTGATCCAGATCGATTTGCTTACATTCATCGCGTGATGTTGATTGCACCTTTTCTGTTGACTCGCGCTGCAGTTGCGGGGATGTACGAAAAGAAATGGGGCAGATTAATTCATATCTCATCTGCGCATGGCCACCGCGCCTCGCCATTTAAATCAGCGTATGTCTCAGCTAAACATGGACTTGAAGGATTCTCAAAAACGATTGCATTAGAAGCAGGTCCATTTGGCGTTACCTCAAACACAATTGCGCCAGCTTATGTAAGAACGCCGCTGGTAGAAAAACAAATAACTTCGCAAGCTGAAGTGCATGGTATTTCAGAAGCTGAGGTTATTGAAAAAATCATGTTAACCGCGCCAGTAATTAAGCGATTAATTGAACCAAATGAAATTGGCGATGTTGCGCTGTTCTTATGCAGTGAGTCAGCTGGCATGATCACTGGCACTTCAATTGTGGTTGATGGTGGCTGGTTAGCTCGATGAGTTCATTACAACCAACTGCAAAACACCTAGTTAAAGTTAATGGTGGCGAGTTAGCTGTATTTCAATACGGTGAGAAAACTGATAAATCAATTCTGGCAATTCACGGTATTACTTCTAATCATTTAGCTTGGCAGCATTTTGCCGCGCATGCCGTCAAAAGCGGTTATGTCGTTTATGCGCCAGATTTAAGAGGTAGAGCAGCGTCTAACAAATTGTCAGCACCATTTGGCATGAAAACTCATGCCGCCGACATGAAAGCTGTGATTGATCAACTTGGATTGGCTGCGCCAGTTGTAATTGGTCACTCCATGGGTGGCTTTGTCGCGATTGCGCTTAATCACTTTTATCCAAACACCGTAAGCCGAATTGTTCTAATCGATGGCGGTTTACCACTTGCATTACCAGCAGGAATGAGTGTGGAACAAGTGTTGCCATTGGTGCTTGGTCCGGCACTAGCCAGACTTGCCATGAAATTTGAATCGCAAGCAGCGTATGTCGATTATTGGCGAGCACACCCAGCATTCGCTTCCGGCATTACACCAGAAATGATCAATTACATTCATCATGATTTAGTTGGGGCTGAACCAGAGTTATCACCTAGTACAAATCCAGCATGTGTCAATGAAGATTCAATTGATTTATGGTCGAGTGATTTAATCAATAATGCATTAATTGAATTAGATCAAGATGTGATGCTGCTGCGTGCAGTTCGAGGTTTGCAGAATGAACCTACTGGACTTTATCCAGAGGTATTACTTGATGATCTCGCCGCTAAATATCCAAGAGTGAAAATAACCACAATTGCTGACACTAATCACTATGACATATTGATGAGTGATTATGGCGCCACTGAAGTTGCTAAGTTAACGTCACTTTAGTTGAAGTTAGTTGTTTTATGAGGTTTACCAGATTGGTCATAAGTAATCCAAGTGCCAACTTGTTTACCTAATTTAAATTCACCACTGCGCATTTTGGTACCGTCTTTGCGGTACCACTGCCATTTTCCATGAAGTTGATTCGACTTGTATTTGCCTTCGGCTTTCAATACGCCGTTGCCATAAAACTCTAAATACTCACCAGACTTTTTTGGATAAGAGGAATTGATTTCAGCGATTCGATGTTTAATTATTTTCTTAACTAGAGCAGTTGGGATTTTTTGATCTAGCGGGAACTTGATTGCTCCTTTGCTAAAATCATACTTCGCCAAATCTTTTGCTAGTGCCTGCGTAATGCTCCCAGAAGATGGAAATATGCTGTTATGTTGTTTAAATCCGTCAAAAGAAATTAGTCCCACGCCATGGATTTTTATGGTGGCTAAGTTGTAGGAAATGGTTTCAGTTGCAGTGGGAAGCAGAGTTACTAATTGATCGCGTAGTTCCAAAAGCGTATTTGCTTGAGCTTTGGGTAATCGGGCTAGATGCTTATCGATTGGGGTTTTCGCCACCACCTAAGCGTAATCAAACTGAGGTTCAAGAAGAAACTTCGCCGCTCCCTCTAGGCTAGGCAAATGGTAAAGATTGGCGCCCATGTCTCGCCTGGCAATGTGGTGGCTGAAGCGCAAGCACGCGGCGCAGATATTGTCCAAGTCTTTTTGGGGAATCCGCAATCTTGGTCGGCACCAACTTTCTCTCATGCTGGCGGTGCTGCTGGCATGAAACAAGCACTTCTTGATGCTGGCATTGATGCTTATGTCCACTCACCTTATTTAATTAACATTCCTACTACTAATAACAAGGTGCGAATCCCGTCTCGCAAAGCACTGCAGCAAACTGTTGATGCTGCCTTTGAAATTGGTGCAAAAGGAGTGGTAGTTCATGGTGGTCATGTGCCAAAAGAAGATGATCCGGAGCTTGGTTTTGCTAACTGGAAAAAAGCGGTTGATCAACTAGATATGAAAGTGCCAGTATTTATTGAAAATACTGCTGGTGGTGAACGAGCAATGGCCCGCTATTTAGAAGCAATTGCGAAACTTTGGGATCAAGTGGGTCATACTGATATTGGTTTTTGTTTTGACACATGTCATGCCTGGGCTGGCGGTATGGATTTAGCTGATGCGGTAGAAAAAATAAAAGCAATCACGGGTCGAATAGATTTAGTTCACGCAAATGATTCCAAAGATGATGCCGGCTCTGGTCGAGATCGCCATGACAATATTGGTAAGGGCAATATTGATTTAGATTCACTAATGCACGCTATTAAAGCTGCTAATGCACCAGTTATTACTGAAACACCAGGGGATGCAGACGAACAGGCAGCAGATATTGCACTGCTCCGCGCTCGTTTAGGTTAATTATGCAGATCATTCAGCTAACTGAATCTGAATACCAAAGTTATTTAACTACCCAGCCAGACTATTCCTTTTTACAAACTCCAGCTTGGGGTAGAATTAAAACTGGCTGGAGTTATGAGTTAATTGGATTCAAAAAAACCGAATTAATTGGGGTAGCGCTGGTGCTATATAAATCTGCTCCAATTTTTTCAAAATACAAACTTGCCTATATTCCAGAAGGACCAATCCTTAACTGGGTTGAATTTGATTCAACTGCGTTAATTGAATTAGGTAAATATCTCAAAGCAAAAAATTGCTTTCTATTAAAGCTTGGACCAAAAGTACTATTGCACCGATATGGCAACGCCGACCTTAAAGCTGGACTTGCTGATGAGCGTATCAATTCAATTTCAGAACTTAATCCAATTGAAACCAAACATATCGACCTTAAAGCAAAACTACTGGATCTTGGTTTTAAACAAGAGAGCAGTTCTAGTTTTGGTGATGTGCAACCCAGATACACATTTGAAGTTGATCTAACTCGCAGCGAGCAAGATATTTTGGATGATTTTAATCAACAGTGGCGGCGTAATATTAAAAAAGCAAATGCTGCTGGTGTAACTATTCGGATTGGCAATGTTTCAGATCTAGTAAAATTTCATGAACTTTATCTTGAGACCGCAAAGCGCGATGGTTTTGCGCCGAGATCGCTTAGTTATTTTGAGAATTACTTAACTCAATTTGGTAAGAGCGCTCGGCTTTACTTAGCTGAACATGACGGCAGAGTTGAAGCTGCCACAATTTGGGTTGCAGTTGGAGATCGCGCTTGGTATTCCTATGGCGCTTCTAGTACTAGCGGCAGAGAACTACGTCCTAGCAATGCGCTGCAATGGAAGATGATGCAAGACAGCAAAGCCGCTGGATTTAAGGTCTATGACTTACGTGGCATATCTGCGAGTTTAAGTGCCTCTGATCCGCTAGTTGGGCTGCTTAACTTCAAGCTTGGACTTGGTGGCACGGCAGTGGAATGGTTGGGCGAGTTTGATTTGGTGCTCAATAAACCAATCGCCACCGCTTACGCTTTGGCGCGGAGGATCAAATGAGCCTGGTGCTGCAACTGGATAAAACGAGATGGGAAACTCATTTAACGCAGTTTGCTACCGGCATTAACTTAGTTCCAGTTATTAAAGGCAATGGTTATGGTTTGGGTTTTCCAAAATTAGTTGTTGAAGTTAACCGATTAGATTTAGATTTAATTGCCGTTGATACGTTTGCCGAAGCCGCTCAACTGCGTCAGATCTGGCAAAAGCAAATCCTAGTAATGCAGCCAGTTCGAGTAACTGATGACTATTTAGCCGCCAACTTGATTCTCACCGTCGATAATCATTCACCTAAAGTTTCAACTCCAGTTGTAGTTGAGATCAAAACTAAACTACAAAGATTTGGGGTTGAATTAGAAGATCTTAAGAAATTTGCTGATTACAACATAGTTGGCTATGGCGTTCATTTACCAATTGGTGATCACACTAATTTCTCTTTTGCTAAAGCAATTGCCGAAGAGTTACCAGATCAAACTATCTTTGTTAGCCATTTAACGAAATCTGAATTAGCTCAACTGCCAAATGCAGTGCTGCGTGTTGGGACTAGTTTTTGGTTAGGTGATCGGACTGCGCTAAGCATGTATGGTGAAGTGCTAGAAGTAAGAAAAGTATCTGGCAAGCTTGGTTATGGCCAAGTAAAAAATGCAAATGAAATCGCTGTAATTAGTGGTGGCACCAGACATGGCATTGGCATGCGAGCGCCCACCATGCCAGCTAATACCCGGCAGCGATTAGTTGCACTTGGTCTTGGTTGGTATGAAGCTATGCGAAAAGCAAAGTCACCGTTTTACTTGGGGCGAAAGTCACTCGCTTTTGCTGATACACCACATATGAACGTTTCACTAGTGCAACTGCCAAAAGGGCATAGTCTTAAAGTTGGCGATAAAGTGTTAGTGCGAGCTCGGTACACGACAACTTATCCCGACTTTATTGTTGAGATTTAACTAGTTAACTCGCTTAGCGCTTCATTAAATACATCTTTATGCGCTGCCACGTCTGATTTCTTAGTTTCAGGACACATTAACGCCATGTTATGAAATGGCGTCATCATGATGCCGCGGTTTATTGTGTAAAGGTGCATGTATTCATCCAGCTGTTCATTGCTAGCTGCTGCTGCTTCACCACCATTTTTTGGCGCAGGTTTAGTAAATCGATATTCCGTTCTCGCACCTAATTGAGCAACCGACCAGTCCACATCAAATTTATTAATTGCTTGCTGCACATCATTAGTAAAAATGTTTGCAAGTTCAATCATCTGATTAAACGCAGCAGCAGTAAAGACATGTTCCAACGTGCCGCGCATGGCTGCAAGTGAAAGCGCATTGCCAGCGAGCGTGCCACCAACTCCGCCCACATCAACTAAATCTGCTTCTTGATGTTTTGCAACTTGATCAGCAATTTCTCTAGTTATGCCGTACGCACCACATGGAATACCGCCACCAATGCTTTTGCCTATTGTGATCATGTCTGGACTTAAGTTCATCGCTTTTGTCGCACCACCAGGACCTGCGCTAAAGGTATGAGTTTCATCATTAATTAAAAGTGTTCCGGTTGCAGTAGTTACTTCCCGTACTTTCGCCAAATAACCCAGTTCAGGGAGCACAATTCCGATGTTGGTTAATGCCGGTTCCATTAATACTGCCGCCACATCACCATTAGCTAAGTCGCGCTGCAATGAATCAATATCATTGAATTCAACAACTCTAGTTGTTGAAGTGGGATCAACTGCCGGAGCCACATTTCCCGGACGAGATCTTGGTTTGCCAGATTGATCTAGCGTTACAAAGGTCTCATCCACACTGCCGTGATAGCAGTATGAAAAAACCAAAATCTTTGGTCGACCAGTAACTAATCTGGCAATTCGCAGCGCCCAACGATTGGCATCAGTTGCTGAAAGTGTGAATGACCAAAGGGGCAAGCCAAATCGATTGGTTAAATCATTGCCAACCCATTGTGCATCTTCGGTTGGCAGCATGGTGGTGATGCCACCAAGTTCTGCCATTCGCTTATTAACTGCCGCAATTGTGGGTTTTGGGGAATGACCTGCCATGGCTCCGGTGTCACCTAATGCAAAATCAATATAAGTGTTGCCATCAATATCAGTTATTGAATTCCCATGTGCTTTATCTAAATAAAGCGGAAAGCCACCAGACCATTTATTCATCCAGGTCATTGGAACTTTGCCAAACAGATTATGGGAGTTCTGATACGCCGAAAAACTTTTTGGATGTAGCGCCAAATAGCTTGCTCGCTCCCGCTCTAATAACTCAGTAAGTTTTGCTTCGGAGATGTTTCGCATGATATTCCTATGGTACTTCGTTAAGTTCTAATTCTTCACTTGTTGGTGCATCTAAACCAGATCCATCTTCTTCCGGCGGAATTATTCCACCACCGATGAAATAGGTGCTGTAATCGGTGGTGTCACCGATTTTTGTTCGCCGTGGAAATTCAATAACAGGTAATTGCGCATGAGCATCGCGCATGTATTGCGTGAAGATCCGAGCTGGGAAAGAACTACCAGTTACATTTGCAAGTCCGCCGGTGCCGCGAAGTGAAATTGCTCTACCAGTTTCATCTTCCCGCACCATCATGACCGCAGTTGCAATTTGTGGCGTGTAACCAACAAACCAAGCCGACAAATTGTCATCACTAGTTCCTGTTTTGCCAGCAACAGGTCGGCCAACACCTTGCGCGGTTGCGCCAGTTCCGTTAGTAACGACACGGCGTAAACCAAAAGTTAGTTCATCAGCAATTTCAGTTGCAAAAGCTTGTTGTGGATTTGGTGTAAATGACCAAAGCACTGAACCAGAACTATTTTTTACTTCTTTAATTGCGCTGTTATCAGCAACTTGACCGCGCGCGGCAAAGGTGGCATAGCCATTTGCAATATCAATGGCTCGCGGTGATGCCGTGCCAATCATTGCCGATAGAACTGGTAACAACCCAGGTGTTGACTCTGGCACGCCCGCGCGCACTGCTGCTTGCACTACTTGTTCTGGTCCAATAATCGCACCTAATGCCACCATTGGAGTATTCATGCTTACTTCAAGTGCATTAAGTAGTGTCACTTTGCCGTATGAAACTTTTCCTAAATTATTAAGTTTGTAATCCAAAATTTTGGCTGGACTATCACCATTCCAAGTGGTGTTAAGTCCAATTCCTTGCTCTAACGCAGCAGCAATACCAAAAGCTTTAAATGTAGAGCCAGCTTGGCCGCGAGCTTGGGTGGCGTTATTAAATTGATCAGCCACATAATCGCGGCCACCATACATTGCCACCATTTCACCAGTGCCCACTCGAACCGATGCCACTCCAATGCGTAGCCCACTAGACCACGGTCTTGGTCCAACTTCACGCACTGCTTTATTAAGTGCTAACTGCGCATCTCGTTCAAACGTAGTTACTACTTGCAATCCATTGAGTTCAATTTCTTGCTCCGTAAAACCTAAATCATCTAACTGCGCTCGAACGTAAGCTAATAAATGTCCGTTCGGACCACCTAAGCGATTAACTCTCTTTGGTTTAAATTTCGGAAAAGTAGTAACTTCTTTTTCAGCTTCAGTTGCCCAACCTTGATTAACCATTTGACGCAACAAGAAATTCCAGCGATTCTCTAATCGCTCGGCATTGTTCTCGGGAGAATAACCGCCAGGTGAGCGCAGCAGCGCTGCCAGTGCAGCACCTTCTGCAAGTGAAATGTCTCGAACTGATTTACCAAAATAAGCCTGTGCTGCAGATTCAAAACCATAAGCGGATCTGCCCATATAAGCAGTGTTTAGGTAGTTTTCTAAAATCTCATCTTTACTTGCCATGGTTTCTAATTTAACCGAAAGCACTAATTCTCTTAGTTTTCGAATAATGGTTTGTTCTTGGGTTAAATAAGCATTCTTCACATATTGCTGCGTAATAGTTGAGCCACCCTGGGTGGTATCAGAAAACAGATTATTAAACAGTGCTCGCGCAATACCTATTGGTGAAAAGCCACCATGCTCATAAAAGTTCTTATCTTCAATTGCGAGCACGGCATATTTCACATGATCGGGAAACTCTGCAATATCAACATCCACTCGCTGAATCTCACCAATATTGCCAATTAATGATTTCCCATCCGCATAAAACACCGCAGTTGATTGCACCACAGCAACTTGATTAGGGGTTGGAATGCTGGAGAAAACAACCGCTGCTGAAAACAGTGCGATACCAAGTGAGCCACCAACTAGTGCGGCCATTAAAGCTAGCCGAACTAATGCTTGGGTAAGAGTTTTCGATGGGGCCACTTATTAATCTAACCAGTCTCTACTGCGACGAAGTGGTCGCCGAGCCACACCATCGCCAACTTGATATGACCTAATCAAGTAATTCCACCGGCAAGCCTGGCAGACCTCCACCATAAACACCTTTAAATTGCCAAATCGATAAGCCATCTCATTAATTTCATTGGCGGATTTAATCCGACCAGAATATGGCCCAAGTTCTTTGCCATAGACATAACGCAGCTCAACTAATTTTTCACTTTCACATACCGGGCAATCCCGGGTAGTTAACTCACCATGAAATTGTGCTGCTTTGAATAGATACTCATGTGCATCAAATGGATCATCGAGCAGTGGTTCGCCGGATTGCAATGCTGCCAACACCGATTTGCGCTCCAACGCAAACTCCAGCACCGCCCGGGGTGCGGCGGGGTCAGCAATTGGTGTGCTGATTGGGGAGGCAGACATGGCGATTAGGTTATTGCACAACCATTAATACTGCGCTGGCTGTACGGTGAGGCTATGCAAAAACTCAGATTGACCAAAGCGGTGCGTCGGATCGCGCTAACCCGGATCTCTGGTCAATTTGGTGATGGCATGATCCAAGTCAGCATCGCTGGCTACTTATTGTTCTCACCCGAGCGCCAAACCTCTGCACCACAAATCGCGTTCGTGTTAGCAGTTACGTTATTGCCATATTCGTTAGTAGGGCCAGCAATTGGCGTGATTGCTGATGTGATTGATCGGCGAAACATTGTGGTTTATGGCAATGCGCTGCGTGCTGCAGTAAGTTTGCTGCTTCTTCTAGTTGTGCTTGGTAGTTCGTCACAAGTGCTATTGGCAGTAACAATTTTGTTATTACTTGGTATTGATCGATTTGTGTTAGCGGTATTGAGCACCGTGCTACCAAGAATTGTCTCGGGCAAAGAATTAGTTGCTATTGATGGTTATTTACCAACTATGGGAACAGTTGCCGCAGCAACTGGTGCGGCTACTGCAGTTGGCATTACCGCAATATTTGATTCTATTACTGCCGCATTAGTTATCGCATCGCTCCTTTATCTTCTTTCAGCTGTAGTTGCTACTGGATTTACCAAGGGATCGCTTGGTCCAGATGAAAAAATTGCTTGGCGAGCAACTCGATCAAAGGCAATTGAAGATGTGGTGCAGGGAATTACGGTTTTAGCAAAAACAAAGCCTGCGCGTTATGCTCTGCTCTCAATTACCGCACAGCGTATTGCTTTTGGTGCATTCACTGTTGCCAGCATTCTTACTGCCCGGGCAACTTATGAAAATGAATCACAAGCATTAGGAGTTGTTGCTGGCTCGTTTGCAATTGCGGCAATTGTGGCTGGCGTAATTGGTATTTCTACGCCAACGGCAGTTAATCGAATGAAGCGCGAAACTTGGTTACTGATTCTTAGTATTCTTAGTTCAATTGCGGTAATTGGTGCGCAGTTTGCACCAGCATTATTAGCACTTGGGCTTGCTGGATTTGCCGTAACGTGTGCACCAGGAGGCAATAAGGTGCTAACTGATGAGCGACTCCAAGTGACTATCCCCGATACTCATCGCGGCCGAGCGTTTGCCATTTATGACACGGCAATTAATTCAGCAGTAGTCATTGGGGCGGCAGTATGTGCGCTGCTTAGTGATTACATTCCAATTTTTGATTTATTACTTATGGTTTCGCTAACCACCATCACGCTGGGTTGGATCTGGTCCAGAATTGCTAATTCTGGCCTTGCCACCAGCGGTTAAGCTCAGCAATCGCATCTTCTCTGCTTAATGGTCCTTGTTCTAATCTCACTTCCAACATGTGGTTATACGCTTTACCAACCATTGGACCTGGCTTTAAATTCAAAATCTGCATAATTTCATTTCCATCGATATCTGGTCTGATGGCATTTAGTTCTTCTTGCTCGGCCAACTCCGCAATTCGTTGCTCTAATTTGTCATATGCCAATTGCAGGGCATCGGCTTTACGTTGATTTCTAGTGGTGGAATCAGCTCTGGTTAATTTATGTAATCGAACTAACTGCTCGCCCGCATCGGTAACATATCGGCGCACTGCCGAATCTGTCCATTCCCCACCGCTGAAACCATGAAACCGTAAGTGCAGCTCAACAAGCAAAGAAACTTGCTCGATCTCGTCATTGCTGTAGCGCAGTTCTTTCATTCGCTTACGTGTCATCTTCGCACCAACTACTTCATGGTGATGAAAGGTGACTCTGTTATCCTCAAATCTTCTAGTTTTTGGTTTACCAATATCGTGCAGGAGCGCAGCTAATCGCAAAACAAGATCTGGTTCCAGATTTGGTTCATGAGATCTTTCTAACACAATTGCTTGCTCTAGCACGGTAATTGAATGTTCATAAATATTTTTATGGCGGTTATGTTCGTCTTCAGCTAGTTGCAGCGCTGGAATTTCTGGTAGGAAGATTTCTAATAAACCAGTTTCCACCAATAAAATAAGTCCTAGTCTTGGTTTTGCACCAAGAATCAATCTATTGAACTCATCTCGAAT
>WLEH01000030.1 GCA_009704345.1 Actinomycetota bacterium
AGGCTTGACTGTAATGGCCAGGCAGCCAATTTCTTAAATCACCAAGTGCGGTAATTGCATCCAAAATAGCAAACACAATTACGAGCAAAACCGCAGTTCCCACCGCACCAAGTGGCACATCAGTGCGAACACTCATATAAAACGCAATACCAGAAACAAACAACAACGTGATGTAAACATAACCGCCAATAATTCCTAATCTAACAAATTGTTCGATGCCGGTAAAATTACCACCGAGCGGACTAATTAATGGTTCACTACCAAATGCCAATAAACCAATCAAAAAAGAAACAGCAATTAAAATCGTAATTGCCATTAAATTAAGTGTCATAGCAACGGCCAGCTTGATTGTTAGCAATCTGCGCCTTGGTACTGGCGCTGCAAGTAAATAACGCAAACTTGACCAAGATGCTTCGCTTGCAACCGTGTCGCCAGCAAAGAGCGCAAACACTGTAGTTAGCAAAAATCCAGTAGCGAAAAAGATCATTACCACAGTGAAATTGCTGGCACCATTAGTTGCTAATCCAATTAAATCTAAATCACCACTGCCAAAATCACCTGAGTCATCGCTGTCAGAACCGAACTTAACTGCGGCAACAACGATTAGTGGAAGTAACACCATTAAGCCAAAAGCAACTAAGGTGCGGCGACGTCTGAGCTGTCTTATGAACTCAACGCGATACGGCAGGGTTTTTCTAGCAACATAAGTCATGATGTTTTTCCAATCGTCAAATCATCGCCAACGACATCAAGGAAAAAGTCTTCAAGTCGCATGTTGCTATGGCTCGCTAGTAATTCGCTAACCTCTCCCGCGGTGATCAGTTTTCCACGATGCATCACTACTACGTAGGTGCAAGTTTGCTCTACTTCACTTAGCAGGTGTGAGGAAACAATCACCGTTTTGCCTTGCGCAACATAGTTGTGCAACACATCTCGCATTGCTTTTATCTGTGGTGGATCTAAGCCATTTGTTGGTTCATCTAACATTAACAAATCTGGCATTCCAAGCATCGCCTGAGCAATCCCAAGTCGTTGTCGCATCCCTTGGCTATAGGTACGAACTTTGCGCTCAATGGCAGTGCCTAGATCAGCAATTTCAAGCACCTTTTCAAAGTATGGCTCGCCAATTCGCCCAGTTGCTTTCCAATACAGCTCTAGATTTTCGCGACCAGTTAGATGCGGCAGGAATCCAGCACCTTCAACCAATGAACCAATTCGTGATAGAACTCTTGCGCCTGGTGTCACTCGCTCACCAAACACATAAACCGAACCAGTATTTGGTCGAATCAATCCCATAATCATGCGCATTGTGGTGGTTTTACCAGCACCATTCGGACCTAATAACCCAACTACTTTTCCAAGCGGGATCTGATAACTGATGTCATCAACTGCTCGTGGACCATTTTTGAATTGCTTAACTAGATTCTCAATCACAACTGGAGTTTCGGCAATTTCAGTTCGAGTGTCTTCACTGCGATGACGCGGCCGGAATACAAACAGAACCAAAGCAAGAATTGCAATCACAATCAGGGTTAACCAAATGAACATCAAACCTGATTGCGTAATTGTGGTTGGTGCTAGCGTGCCAGTTGCAATAGAAATTGAAGGTGAAGCGAGCTCAACTAGATAGTTGGCCGGAGTTGTTGGCAGTCGATATGCCAGATCGGTTGTGCTGATTACAACTTGCAGCACATCTCCTGCCTTCACTTCAGTCGCAATCGCCGGCAGATTTACTACCAGCTCAATTGGCTCGCTAGTTAATACTGGAATTCGAATTGGTGCTACTAAGCCATTAGGCAGCGATGAAGCACCATTTGCACCAACAATTCGCAAACTAGCAAATAGCACTGCGTTCTGTTGTGGGGTGGGACTTGAAACTTTCAATTTAATCTGACTGCTACCAACAATCTTTATTGGTGCTGTTATGGGCAAAGATTGAAAAAATGCATTTTGAGATGGGATTTGCTGTGCTAGCAAACTGCCAATGCTGCCAATCCCAGGAAAAGTGGAGATACCAGCTGGCGCACCACCGGCTGGGGCAATTATTGATTGCGCCGGTCCAGCTAGCGGAAAGGTTTGAGTCAGATTATTGATTCCGAAATAATTTTGAGCGGCTTCAATTCCAGTTAACTCGTTTGGTTGATTTGCACTAATAATGTTTGCTGGAGCAAAAGTAACTTCAAAATCAGTATTTACTTCACCTAAATTGCGTAAATATTTGTCAAACCACTGCTGGGTGAGTTGATCCAATCTTTCAGTTTCTGATCTACCGCCATCATGTCCACCACTGTGCCAGACGAATTTAACTGGTAGATCTGGATTTGCTTCTTTAATTTGTTGGTAGTTGCTATCAGCTTCAGTTAGCGGGAATAGCGAATCTGCTTGTCCCGCCATTAACAATGTTGGCGCTTTAATGCCAGCATTCGTGCTTGCTGGTGATGAGTTAAACATCAACTCAGCTTGAGTTGCTGAGTAACTACCTTGCTGGGCAACAGATTCATAAAGTTCACACCAAGCTGTTTCAAATCTGCCGCAACGAGGATTTACTGGATTGGGAATAGTTAAGCCGCGACTGAAGAAATATCCAGTCCATAATTCTTTAAAAACGCCAACCGAATTCAAGTTGGTGGCGCTTTGTGGAAATAAAGCAGAGGTTAAGTTGTGCCAGGTGATATCAGCGGCAACCGCATCAACTCGATTGTCAGTGCCAGCGATCATCAAACTAAGAGCACCACCATAAGAGCCACCAGCAAATCCAACTTTGGGATCATTTGTCGAGTCTTTTTCAACTTCCGACCGAGTAGCTAAATAGTCAATTATCTTCGCGGCATCAGCAATTTCAGCATTAATTGAATTCATCGAAATAAATCCAGTGCTGTTACCAAACCCTCGTGCGGTATATGCGAGCACTACATAGCCAGCTGCTTGCAACTGCTCCGCCTGGTTTACAACTGATTTTTTATTGCCGCCAAATCCATGTGCCAGCACAATTGCTGGAGCTGGCGTATTAACTGGCAGATATAAATCGCTATCCAACTGAACCGGGGTTGGATCGATTGCACTTGTCGCAGCGCCCGAAATATTTATAGCTTTAGGCGAGGTTTGCGCTGATACAGCAGCAGGGAATATCCCAATTGTCAGCAGTCCAATTACAACTGCTGAAAACCACTTTCGCATTGCCATGACTTAAACCTACCGCCATTTTCTTTAAGGCACCCATGGTGTTAGCAGGTGTTTAAGTTTTAGCCATGCCCACGTGGTAACTGAACCGGATAACCAGATTGGATTAGTTGTCTACTCCAATAGTTAACATCACAGCTTCTGGTCGGCAGGCAAATCGAACTGGCGTAAACGGGTTAGTGCCTAAACCAGCTGAAATATTAATCACGCTGGTATTTCCAGCTTTGGAAATGTGTGGATGTAAGCCGCGAGCACGCTTCTTATCTAAATCACAATTAGTGACTAATGCACCATAACCAGGCACTCGCAGCTGTCCGCCATGCGTATGGCCAGCCAAAATTAACTCGGCACCTAAATCAGTGAAATTATCCAACACTCGAAGATATGGGGCATGAGCAATTGCTAATTTGAAATCAGCATCTTGATAGTTATGGTTAATTGAGCTGAAATCATCGCGATTTAAATGTGGATCATCAACACCTTTAATTTGGATCTTGACGCCATCAATTTCAATTACAGTTTCAGTATTGGTTAAATTAATCCAGCCGCGCGCTTCCAGCAAATCAACTAGATTGCGCCAAGGCAGTTCCGCGCCATGATTGCGCTTCCCATCATCTGTCATTAAATATTTAGCTGGATTTTTTAAAACCGGGGCGAAGTAATCATTACTGCCCAACACAAAAACACCTGGTCGATCAAATAGTGGCTCTAGCGCATCTAGCAGTGGATCGAGTGCTTGCGCTTCGGCAATCAAATCGCCAGTTAACACAACTAGATCAGGATCTTCTGCTTCAAGTTTTCGCAGCCAACTTTGCAAACCTTTGGTCTTCCGAGTCAAATGCAGATCGCTTAAGTGCAAAATTCGTAGCAGCTTTTGATTTGGTCGAGCAATTACCTCTCGCCTGATGGTGAAGTAATTAGGCTCTATGAAGTATGCCCAGGCAGCGGCCAGCACGCCGGCAATCACGGTTAGTCGAGTTAATGCGCGGGTCAGTCCCATGAAGTTATCTTGGCACGGCATGATTAGAGCATGAAACAACGCCTGCAAGATGACCTAACCGCCGCCATTCGTTCCCGCGATGAAGTGCGATCGGCCACAATCCGATTGGCTCTTTCGGCAATTAAAACTGAAGAAGTTGCCGGGAAGGAAGCCAGAGAGTTATCTGAAGCCGAAGTGATTCAGGTGCTTTCTCGGGAAGCCAAGAAGCGCAAAGAGGCAGCCGACGTTTATCGCGGTGCTGGCGCGGAGGATCGGGCTAAAGCCGAAGAAGCCGAACTTGCCGTGTTAAGTGAATATTTGCCACAAGCGCTATCAAGTGCTGAAGTTGAGCAGATAGTGAAAGATGCAATTGCTCAAGCTGCCGCAGCTGGCTTAACTGGAATGAAGGCGATGGGTGCGGTAATGAAAGTGGTACAACCACAAACGCTCGGCCGCGCAGATGGAGCGGAAGTTGCCGCGTTAGTTAAACAACTGCTGGCTTAATCAATTCCTTCTGGCAGTTCATCTTCAATTGTCGACTCGCCATCAATTACGCTACCAGCGCCTGGGAATAACAAAACTTCAGCTGGATCGTAATTTGGTTTTAATTTAAAGCCGCGCCTAGGAATGTTTTGATGTGCGGTTTCCATAGCAGTTTTCCAAATCGGTCCAGCCATTGTTGAGCCATAAACTTGTCGATAATACTTTCCGTTAATCGTGATATCTTGAAGCGGATACTTAAATCCACCGCGTGGATCACCAACCCAAACTGCTGCCGACACATCTGGCGTATAGCCAACAAACCAAACTGAACTGTTTTCATTTGTGGTACCAGTTTTACCAGCTGCAGGTCTGCCCAAACTCATTCTTGCACCAGTTCTGCCTTCAATCGCACCATCAATTACTCGAGTTAACATGTCAGTTACGCCATCGGCAACTGCTGGCTCCATTGCTTGCGAGCATCGAGCTGCCGGCACACTTAAGATTTTTCCAGTTCGATCTGTAATTTTGTTGATTGCAGTTGGTGGACAATAAATTCCTTTGTTTGCAAATACGCCATAACTTGACGCCATGGTGAGTGGTGTGACGTTAATTACGCCAAGGGCAAGCGAAGGAACTCGCTCAACTAAATCACCGCTGCCAGTTCGAACTCCCATATCTTCGGCAATATCACCAATCGCACATGGTGTTACCTGCTGCGCTAACTTAACAAAATAAGTATTCACCGAATATGCGGTTGCTTGCGCCATCGTGAATCTGCCGGATCTAGTTGAGTTTCGAACAATGTATGGCTCCATCGGTTCGCCAGATAAGCAATCAACAAAATTGAACGTTTTAGGGTTACGTGCATTTATAACTAAGCTAGGGGAAATCCCTTGTTTGAAAGCAGCAGCCAGGGTGTATGCCTTAAATGTTGAGCCCGCTTGCATGCCAACTGTGCCATTGTTCGCTCGACCAACACCATAGTTATATGTGGTGTAGCCGTCACCTTCAGTGCCCCAAAGTCGATTTTGTGCCATTGCAATAATGCCACCAGTTGCTGGCTCCACCATCACAATTGAAATTGCCTTTTTACTCTCATCATCTCTTGGAATAGTGGTGTCAACTGCGCTTTGCGCTGAGCGCTGAACGTCTGGGCGGAGCGTTGTTTCAATTGTTAAACCAGTTTGTCGCAAAAATGCTTCGCGATCATCAAGGGTTGCACCATATGCTGGATTATTTCTAATCTCAGTTAGTACATAATCACAAAAATATGGCGCATAGCTTGAAACACAGCCATTAGCTAGCGGACTTGGATCTAATGAGTCAGCGACAGATAAGTCTTTGTAAGTATTTGCGTCATCGCGAGATAGAAATCCTAAATCCACCATTCGATCTAGCACCACATTGCGCCGCGCTTCATTTCGATCTGGATAAGCAAGTGGATCATTCGCCGAAGGGGATTGCACAATGCCAGCAATAATTGCACTTTCATTCGCATTTAATTCAGTGGCAGATTTTGAGAAATACCTTCTTGCAGCAGATTCAATGCCATACGCACCAGCGCCAAAATAAGAGACGTTTAGATATCGCTCTAAGATCTGCTGTTTTGATAACGTGCGCTCTAGCTGCAACGCGTATTGAATTTCTTGAATTTTACCCAGCACTGATTGAGCTCTAGCGGCTTTAACTTCTTCTGGGGTAGTGGCAACTTGCAGCAATGTGTTCTCAACTAACTGCTGCGTAATTGTTGAGCCACCTTGTACTACTTCACCAGCTGCGGCATTAGCAAAGAATGCTCGAATTAGACCGCGCAGATCAAAACCATTGTGTAAAAAGAATCGAGAGTCTTCAATTGCAATCATTGCTTGTTGCATCAGTGGTGAGACTGCTTGTAGTGGCACTTCAACACGATTTTCGTCAAAGATGGATCCAACTAAAGTGCCATCACTTGCCACAATTCGAGTTCGCTCTGGTAGTGGCGGCGTGGTTAGTGCAGCTGGCAGATTTTGAAATTCGGTTATGGCATTGCGTAGCACCGCTCCAGTTACCGCTACCACTGGCGCTGCGGCGAGAGCCACCATCGCACCAATTAGGGTGGAGATGGCTAAATACTGAATTAGCCTGGACCGAAAGCCACTGCGCATAGCAATAGCGTAAGCGAAGAGGCTCAACAGCGAGAGTTTTGCACCAAATTCACTTAGGTATCGCTCAGGTTTTACCTATTGGTCACTTTCAACTGGCCTGATACCGCCGTGGGATTCACCTTGGTGGACTGGCGAGCCGACGCCGCTTGTGCTGACATTGATGCTGAGCTGCTGTTTTCAACCGCAGCGGAACAACATGCAATTAAGCGGGTCTGTCGGCAATGCCCAGTTGTTACGGAATGTCTGATTGAATCATTAGACAACCGGATTCAATTTGGGGTGTGGGGTGGGTTAACTGAGCGGGAACGTCGAGTTTTGTTGCGCAAGCATCCCAATCGAAGCTCGTGGCGGGAACTGATTGAAACCAGCCCCACTACCCAGTTGGCGTAAGACCGATTAGATTTAGCAGATGAAGAAATATGAATACGCCACCGTGCCACTGCTAGTTCATGCCACCAAGCAAATCCTGGACACTTGGGGAGAAGATGGCTGGGAGCTAGTGCAAGTTGTACCTGGCATGAATCCAGAAAATATGGTTGCTTACTTGAAACGAGAAAAAGCATGACTAAGTGGAGCAAGAAGTTAGCTGAGCTTGGCATTGAGTTGCCAGAAGTTGCAAAACCAGTTGCCGCATATGTGCCGGCAGTAAAAGCAGGTCGTCAGGTATACACCTCAGGTCAGCTACCAATGCGAAATGGTGAGTTGATGGCGGTCGGTCATGTTGGCGTTAGTGTCACAATCGAAGAAGCAAATGCCTGCGCTAGACAGTGTGCACTTAATGCACTTGCTGCAATTAATAGTGTGGTTGATCTAAATAAGATTGAACAAATTGTGAAAGTAACTGGCTTTATCTCTGGCGGACCAGATTTCACCCAGCAAAGTGCCATCATGAATGGCGCGAGCGATCTACTGTTAGAAATTTTTGGTGATGCTGGCAAGCATGCCCGAACATCAATCGGTGTTGCTAGTTTGCCGCTGGGAGCACCAGTTGAAGTTGAGTTACTGGTTCGGTTAGCTGATTAATGCGCGCGGCGCTTTAATCGGTCAATATCTAAAATCAAAACTGATTTCTGCTCTAGCAAAATCCAACCGCGCTGACCAAAATCTGCGAGCGCTTTATTAACAGTTTCGCGCGATGCGCCAACGAGTTGAGCTAATTCCTCTTGAGTTAGATCGTGATTGACGCGCATGCCATTTCCTTCGTGCTCGCCAAACTTCTTTGCTAATTCAATTAGTGCTTTAGCAACTCGTCCAGGCACGTCAGTGAAAACTAAATCGCTGAGTGAATCATGCGATTTGCGCATTCGTCGAGCAAGTGCACGAAGTAGTCCAATTGCAACTTCAGGTCGGCCCGTGAGCCATGGTTGCAGCGCGTCATTTGCCAGACCGAGCAAAGTCACGTCAGTTAGCGCAACTGCAGTTGCTTGCCTTGGGCTTGGATCAAATAGTGATAACTCGCCAAACATTTCGCCAGGGCCAAGCACCGCAAACATGTTTTCCCGGCCATCATCAGCTTGTGTTCCTAATTTAACTTTTCCTTGCATCACGACATACAGCCGATCGCCCGGATCTCCTTCAGCAAAAATTACTGCGCCTCGAACAGCCTTGTGCTCGGTCATGGAAGCTCGAAGCGCTTGAGCTGCTTCTTCATCCAGCGCTGAAAACAACAATGCCCCACGCAATGCGTTATCCATAGCCATAGTTTCGCCTATCCCAATTGTGAATCTGCCTCTACCCTCAGTGCGTGGCTAAAAAAACCAATAACCGCGGTGGCGCAGATCCAAAGCAAGCAGCGCAGATTCTACGCGCACTGCGCA
>WLEH01000031.1 GCA_009704345.1 Actinomycetota bacterium
GGTAGCGATCAGTCTTGGATCACCATCAAGGCTAGTAATTTCTTCTGATACGCCAGCGAATTCAGCAAACGTTGCTGGTAGATAGACATATGATGCAACTGTGGAAAGAGTTGCTGAGATTACCGCTGAGATAGCAAATCCGCGGTTAATCGCTTTAAGTCCATTTTCGCCTTTTCGAGGCTTAGTAACGTAAACGCCAATAATTGCAGTAATAACACCAATTGCTGGAATGATAAGTGGGAAGACCAAGCCTTCAACGCCAAATGCAACTTTACCAAGAATTAATGCGGCAACCAAAGTTACGGCGTATGACTCAAACAAGTCAGCTGCCATACCTGCGCAGTCACCTACGTTGTCACCAACGTTGTCAGCAATTGTCGCGGCATTGCGAGGATCATCTTCAGGAATTCCCTGCTCAACTTTTCCAACCAAGTCAGCACCGACGTCAGCAGCCTTGGTAAAGATACCGCCACCAACACGCATGAACATGGCAACCATCGCGGCACCAAAACCAAAACCTTCAAGTACCTTGGCAGCTTCGCCTTGATACAACAGCACAACAGCAGCAGCACCTAATAGGCCAAGACCAACAGTTGCCATACCTACTGCGCCACCAGTTCGGAACGCAACGCGGGTTGCGCGGTCAATGCCACTGTCTTTAGCGGCGGCTGCAACACGAACGTTTGCTTTAACCGCAAGTGACATACCGAAGTACCCAATGAATGCGGAGAACAACGCACCAAGTACGAAAAATATCGAGCGACCGATGCGAACATCCATAGTTCCTGGTAGCACAAAAAGCAGACCAAAAATTAGAACTACGAATACTGCCAAGGTCTTAAACTGTCGAGCAAGATATGCCGCAGCACCTTCTTGAACGGCTTTTGCAATTTCTTGCATTTTTTCAGTTCCTTCGCCGAAAGCAAGTACTTCACGACGGAAAACCAAAGCCATTACAAGCGCTAGGGCTGAGATAACTGCTACGACCAAAACTAATGTTTGGTTGCTGCCGGTTATGGCGATATCACTTGCGCCAGCGGCAGTCAGGGTCGAGCGAAACATGTTCCTCCTAGGAAGGCCAACGAAATTGGTCGAGGGCCTGACGACCACCCAGTCTGACTGGGGGTGCGTAGGGGCGTGAGTCTAACCAGTGCCAAGGCCGCCTTGGGATTACCTGCGAGTTCGACTTTTAGCGTATCTTGGGCCGCATCAAATAGGAGCCAAATCCGTGACTGATCCGAGTTATCAACTAGTAGCAGCAGTTGAGGCTGCGCTGGCTGATTACTCCGGGCTGGCGGTGATTGTGGCGTGCAGCGGCGGGCCTGATTCGGTAGCGCTCACGCTTACGGCGGCGAAGTTGGCACCAAAACATAATTGGCAACTTCAGGTAGTAATTGTTGATCATGGCTGGAGTGAATTGTCAGCAGCCAATGCGCAATTCGCTGCTGATCAACTAAAGGAACATGGTGTTGACCAAGTTGAGATTGTGGCTGCACCGCAAACGCCAGCGGAGAATAGAGAAGCTGCGGCACGAGAAATTCGCTATCAAATTCTGCAGCGCAAAAGCGATGAATTAAATGGTGCACCAGTTTTGCTTGGCCACACAAAAGATGATCAAGCCGAAACAGTTTTGATGCGCTTAGTTCGAGGTGCTGGCAGTAAAGCGTTAGCTGGCATGGCTCCAGTCCGTGGAATTTTTGTTAGACCTCTGCTGGAACTTGACCGTGCTGTCGTACATGCTGCGATTCCAGAAACATTCTCAGTAATCGAAGATCCAGCAAATTATGATGATAGCTACCTTCGCGTTCGCGTAAGAAAAACGGTTTTGCCAGTTATGAAAGCTGAATTGGGTGAAGATGTTGTTTTGGGACTTGTGCGTTCAGCTCAACTTCTCCGAGTTGACAGTGAATATTTTGTGACAGAAACACTGAATCAATTCAATGAGTGTGTGATTGACAATCAGCTAGATGTTTCGGCGCTGGAAAAACTCCACGCTGCGATTCGGACTCGAGTGATTCAATATTGGCTTGCTGAGGCTGGAGTGCCTACTGGTAGTTTGCATCAGATTCATATCAAGACAGTGGATGAATTAGTCACAAATTGGCATGGTCAAAAAGAAATTAACTTACCTGGCGGGTTTGATGTGAAACGCAGTGGCAACAGGCTTACTATCTCGCACTAACTGGGAGGGCAAATGGAATCAGCACAGGTAAGTAGTGAATTATCCAAAGTTCTATTAACCGAGGCGCAGATTCAAGAGCGACTTAAAGAGTTAGCAATTGCAGTTGAAACTGATTATCAAGGCAAAGACCTGTTACTTGTTGGCGTGTTAAAAGGTGCGGTTGTTTTAATGGCTGACTTCATTCGTTGTTTAACCCGGCATGCCGACACCGATTGGATGGCGGTTTCATCATATGGATCTGGCACTAAATCCAGCGGTGTAGTGCGAATTAACAAAGATTTAGATCAGGATGTAATTGGTCGAGATGTTTTGATAATTGAAGACATTATTGATAGTGGCTTAACTTTGAATTGGCTAGTTTCAAATTTACGCTCTCGTGGTGCTCGCAGCGTTGAGGTTTTAACGTTGCTTCGCAAGCCAGATGCTGCAAAAGTGTCAGTAGCTGTTAAGTATGTGGGCTTTGATATACCTAATGACTTTGTTGTTGGCTATGGCCTTGATTTTGCGGAGAAATATCGCAATTTACGCGATGTCGCGGTGCTCGCCCCTCACATGTACTCCTAAGGGTGCCAACCTCTCTGAGGTGGATTACCTTTAGCCTTTAAATTGGTAGTCACACCTAGTAGCAGAGGTTAAGAGCATTGACGCAGCAGCAGACTGAGAAAAAACCGGACAAGAAAAAGCGAACTCGTCGTGGGGCGCTTATTTGGATCTTGGTTGGCACGCTGCTGCTCTTGATTGGAAGCAACTTAGTCTCGCAAGCTACCGGTCCAACCCGCATTGATACAAGTGAAGCTCTTTCGTTAATCCGTGGCAACCAAGTAAGTAGCGCGGTAATTGTTGATCGTGATCAACGACTAGAACTAGAACTTAAAGATGGGCGCTCCGCCATAACGGATTTTGTAACCGGGCAAGGATTAGTACTGCAGCAGGAACTACAGACTCAAGTTGAAGCCGGCAGATTGTCGAACGGCTATACAGTGAAAGTTCCGTCACAAAACATTTTAGTTTCAATTCTGATTTCATTGTTACCAATTGCCATAATCATTTTCTTGTTATTTTTCTTCATGAATCGAATGCAAGGTGGCGGCCGGTTAATGAATTTCGGTAAAAGCCGAGCAAAGCAAATAACAAAAGACATGCCAAAAACAACATTTGCAGACGTTGCTGGTGCTGATGAAGCCGTTGAAGAATTATCAGAAATTAAAGATTTTCTCGCTGATCCAGAGCGATTCAAGAAAATGGGCGCAAAAATTCCAAAAGGCGTTTTACTTTATGGTCCGCCTGGTACTGGTAAAACGTTGTTAGCCCGAGCTGTTGCTGGTGAAGCTGGCGTGCCCTTCTTCTCGATTTCAGGCTCGGACTTTGTTGAAATGTTTGTTGGTGTTGGCGCAAGTCGAGTTAGAGATTTGTTTGAGCAAGCAAAAGCGAATGCTCCTGCAATTATTTTCATTGACGAAATTGATGCGGTTGGTCGACAGCGTGGTGCTGGTTTAGGTGGCGGCCATGATGAGCGCGAACAAACGCTAAATCAGATGCTAGTTGAGATGGATGGTTTTGATGACAAAGGAACAGTCATCATGATTGCTGCCACAAATCGACCCGACATATTGGATCCAGCGTTGTTGCGACCAGGCCGATTCGATCGACAAATTGCGGTAGAGCGACCAGACTTGACAGGTCGAGAGCAAATTCTGAAAGTGCACGCGCAAGGTAAGCCGTTGAGTGAAGATGTTGATTTATTGGCAGTAGCCCGTCGAACTCCTGGTTTCACTGGTGCTGATCTGGCAAACGTACTAAATGAAGCAGCATTGCTGGGCGCCCGAGTAAACCAAGAAAAAATCACGAATGAGTTGTTAGATGAAGCAATTGATCGTGTGATGGCTGGTCCCCAAAAGCGCACTCGATTAATGGACGACAAAGAACGATTAGTGACGGCTTATCATGAAGGCGGACACGCATTGGTTGCTGCCGCATTACCAACCAGTGATCCAGTTCATAAAGTAACGATCATGCCGCGAGGTAGAGCGCTTGGTTACACCATGGTGTTGCCAGATCAAGAAAAATACTCAACAACTCGAAATGAGATGTTAGACAAATTAGCTTATATGTTGGGTGGTAGAGCTGCCGAAGAAATGGTTTTCCACGACCCAACTACCGGCGCTAGCAACGATATTGAGAAAGCAACCTCATTAGCTCGTGCCATGGTTACGCAATACGGTATGACCGAGCGCCTGGGTGCAATCAAATATGGCCGCGATGGTGCAGATCCATTTTTTGGTCGGGAATTCACGCAGCATCGAGATTATTCCGAGGATATTGCGGCAGCCATTGATGATGAAGTGCGTAAGTTAATTGAAACGGCACATCATGAAGCTTATGAAATCTTGAGTGAAAATCGTGTTGTGCTAGATGCGTTAGTAGTTGCTTTGATGGAGAAAGAGACATTAGACAAGGCAGAGGTTGCAAAGATCTTTGAACCGTTGATCCGACGCGATCATCGTGCCGCTTGGACGGGTAGTGACAAACGAATTCCGAGCCAGCTTCCTCCAGTTGTTGTCCCAGCAAAAGCAGATTTAAACGGCGGCGCTCAAAAGAGTGAACATGAACAATGAACAGCCAATTCAAACTGGGATCGATTCAGCTCGAATTGAGCAAGCAGTAACAGAATTACTCCTTGCGATTGGAGAGGATCCAACTAGGGATGGCTTAGTTAACACCCCAGCGCGCGTAGCCCGGGCGTATCAAGAAATATTTGCGGGAATTCACGCTGATCCGGCCGAAGTGCTCACTACAAATTTTGATTTGGGTCATGAAGAATTGGTGCTAGTAAAGGGGATTGAATTTCATTCGGTCTGCGAGCACCACTTGTTACCATTTTTTGGTGTGGCGCACATTGCTTATCTGCCTGGATTCGGCGGCAAAATAACTGGATTATCTAAATTAGCTCGTGTGGTTGATTTATTTGCTAAGCGCCCTCAGGTGCAAGAGCGATTAACAACTCAAATTGCAGATGCAATCGAGGGAAAACTGCAACCAGCTGGTGTTGTGGTTATCTTGGAAGCACAGCACTTATGCATGTCGATGCGTGGCATTAAAAAAACTAGTGCAATCACTGTAACTAGTACTGCACGAGGTTCACTAAAGGAAGAACCAGCGCGATCTGAAGTGATGAATTTAATCCGAAGTTCTTGAAATGAATCATCCAACAGGCTTACCGGATGCAATAGCTCAATTGAACCGCACCTTAATTTTTGGCATTCTAAATGTCACGCCTGATTCATTTTCGGACGGCGGGAAATTTTTGGATCCAACTAGTGCCATCGATCACGCTAAGCAACTAGTTGCTGACGGAGCAGATGTAATTGATGTGGGTGGCGAGTCAACCAGGCCAGGAGCAGAGCGCATTTCAACGGCAGAAGAGTTAGCACGTGTTATCCCGGTTATTCAAGAAGTGAGTCAATTTGCCACAGTATCAATTGACACTATGCGCGCTGAGGTTGCAGCAGCTGCTATCGGTGCGGGAGCAAAAATCGTTAATGATGTCAGCGGCGGCTTGGCAGATGCTGAAATGGTATTTGCGGTAGCTGAGCTGCAAGTACCCTATGTTTGTATGCATTGGCGAAACCATTCATCGGATATGTACGAGAATGCTAAATATGACAACGTGGTGCTAGAAGTAATTGAAGAATTAGAACAACGAGTTGCGGTAGCAATGGGTGCCGGAATTGAAAAAGAACGTATCATTTTGGATCCAGGACTAGGTTTTGCCAAACTGCCAGAGCACAACTGGCAGTTAATCGCTGAGATAGCAACTTTGAATTCCCTCGGATTTCCACTCTTAGTCGGCGCTTCTAGGAAAAAATTCTTGCGAGAACTTGGGGTAGATCAGGATGCGGCTACACATGCGCTGAATGCATATTTGGCTGCAAATAGAATTTGGGCGGTACGAGTACATGATGTTGTTGGAACTGCAACAGCGATAACGGCGTTAGCTGAGGTTATGGAAACTAATGAGTGAAGTTATCACGCTGACGGGAATATCTGAGTATGGTCGCCACGGTGTTTATCCGCAGGAAAAGCAAAATAAACAAAAATTTATTGTGGATCTAATCCTTGAAGTAAATCGAATCAGTGATTCTGATCGAATTGAAACTACTGTTGATTATGCTGGGTTAAGTAATGAAATACGAGAAGTTGTTGCAAGCACTGAGTTTGATCTAATTGAAAGTTTAGCTGCTGCTATTGCAGCGCATTGCTTGCAGAATCAACTGATTCACAAAGTTACCGTAGTAGTGCATAAGCCTGAAGCAGCCAAATCTCTTGGGATTACTGATGTTTCAGTTTCAGTAACGAAGTCAAAGCAATGATTGCGATAATCTCAATAGGTTCAAACTTGGGCGATCGACACGACTATTTACAGTTTGCGGTAGATCAAATTGCCGCAACATCAAAAACTTTAATTACAAAGGTATCTTCAGTTTATGAAACTGCGCCACAGATTGTGCTAGATCAACCAAATTTTTTAAACGCGATAATTGAAGTTGAATCTGAACTGACGCCACTTGCGCTCTTGGCCGAATTAAAGAAAATAGAAATAGCAGCAAAGCGAGAGCGTGGCATTCCAAACGGGCCACGCACACTGGACACTGACATCATTTACTGTTCTGAATCACTAGTTAGCACCGAAGAATTACAGCTCCCTCACCCCAGAGCAGATCAGCGACAATTTGTATTGCTGCCATGGCTGGAGATTGATCCGAATGCAGTTCTAGGTGATAAAGGAAGCGTGGCTGATTTAAGTGCAAAATTGGGAGATCAAGGTGTAATAAAGGCTCCGGGGCTGAGGCTGGTATGACGCCAACTAAATTTTCTAATTTACTGAAATTATTTCTTGTCACTGCTTGGTTGATGGGTGCCTTAGTTCACATTTTGCGTGAGCAATTTCAAGTTTTCATCCAGGTGCCACTTAATCTACCAATTGCGTTATTAAGTTTAATGGTGGCGATATCAAGTTGGACGGTTTTGGCTAAGAATCGAATTTCAGGTCCAGCAAAAACCTTCACCCCGCTGCAATCGGCCAGAACAGCTGCATTGGCACTTGCTGGCTCTCGAACTGGATCGCTATTAGCCGGTGGTGGTGCGGGAACCTTGATAAGTTATTTGTTTGCGCCCCCTACCGCAGCAAATACTGATCGCATTCAAGTTTTAGCTGCAACTGTGCTAACCGGATTGCTTTTGGCCGCAATCTCATTGTTGTTAGAGCGGATATGTATGGTGCCAGACAAGAAGGATGACAAGTGAAGAGTGTCCATAGCATTGCGGAACTAACTTCATCATTGCGCACACCACCAAGAGTTTTTGTTCCAACCATGGGCGCACTTCATGAGGGTCATGGTGAGTTAATTCGAGTTGCTCGGACAATAGCTGGTGCGGAAGGCCAAGTTATAGTTTCGATTTTTGTTAATCCGTTGCAGTTTGGTCCAACTGAAGATTTCAATAAATACCCAAGAACTCAAGATGATGACAAAAAGTTGGCAGCGCAATACGGGGCTGATTTAGTTTGGTTTCCGGAAGCTGCAGAGTTGTTGAGTCCAGAGATGACGAAATTGGAAAGCCCTTCTTTTGGAGATACGTTGGAAGGGGAACAACGCCCAGGACATTTTACCGGGGTATTGACGATTGTTAATCGACTTTTTGAGATTGTTTCACCAAGCCATGCCATTTTTGGAGTGAAAGATCTCCAGCAATTAATTTTAATAAGAGAAATGTCAGCAGCGCGTTTTCCAAACCTAGAGGTAGTTCCAGTTGAAACAGTTCGCACTGATTCAGGTTTAGCGATGAGTAGTAGAAATAAGTATTTGAGCGAACCTGAGATTAAACTGGCATCTCAGATCAACAAGGCATTAAATGTTGCAGCCTTGCAGCCCGACCCAGTATCAAGTTTTTATGAAAAATTAAGTGCGGCTGGCATTACTGCCGATCAAATTGATTACGTTGAGATAGTTCCGATGCCGCTCAGTTGCATAGATTTGGGAAATCGGCGGCTGGTTGTAGCGGTGCGGGTAGGGTCAACCCGGCTACTCGATAATATTGCGCTCAATTAGGGGGCAGCATGTTGCTGGCAATCGACGTTGGTAACACCAACATTGTGCTTGGACTTTACGATGGCGCAACGTTAACTAAATCCTGGCGCATAAA
>WLEH01000032.1 GCA_009704345.1 Actinomycetota bacterium
AGGGCTTGGCGTATTAGCGGCGTTGGATGCGGTTAGCAATGTGGTGCAACCTAAATTAGCAGCGGAGTTAACTGCAGCAGCTAATCGTATTCAGTGGGGGGCTGATGTTGAAGCGGCATTTAATAGTGAGTTTCAAGTGATCGGGGCGGCATTGGCACGAGCCATGGATCATGGTGTTGGGGCGGGTAAAGCATTAGCTGAGATAGCCCAGCGAACTCGGCAGCAACGTAAAGCTGAATTGTTACGTCAGACTAAAAAGTTATCAGTGACGCTTGCGCTGCCAGTTGCGTTGCTGATGCTGCCAGGATTTATTTTGGTTGGGGTAGTCCCGATGATTGTGCCAGCGTTAAGTTCACTTTGGTAATCCCCAACCATATCTCATAAACAATTTAGCTAGTTTTTCTATATCGCCAAAAAAATCCTTGAGAATGCAGTAGTTGCAGATCGCAACAACTGAAGTGGGGATGTTATGAAAAAACTAATCCAATTGTCTAAGTTTGTAAGGGCTCATGCTGGTAATGATCTAGGAATGATCAGTGCGGAATATGCCATGGGCACACTTGCCGCATGTGGGTTTGCTGGGGGTTTATTTAAAGTGTTAACGGGCGCTGCTACACAAGATGTGTTGTGGACATTAGTTAAAAAAGCTTTGTCCGTTTTTGTGCCATGGTAAAACCAACTTGGTTAGAGCGGATGTGCTTTCACATCCGCTCTAACCGCGGCATGGTTTCAGTTGAATTGGCCATTGGGCTTGCCACTCTTACTTTTGTTTTTATTGCCGCGCTATCAGCACTTAGCGTGCTACTAACGCAATTGAATTTAATTGATGTTGCACACAATGCTGCTCGAATGGCAGCGCGTGGCCAAGCAATCCAAGCGCCACCTAATATTGAATTAAGCGAGCGCTATTCCGCTGGATCAATATACGTGCAGGCTAATCGTGAAGTTAATTTTTGGCTTAAGCCCATTTCATTAACTGCTGTTGCAAAAGTTGCCGTGGAATGAAGTTCTTAACAGATCGCGGTTCAGCAACGGTTGCAATTGCTGGATTAATTGTGGTTGTAATGTCAGCTTTCAGTTTAGGAGTTGCGGCAATAGGAATTTTGATCACAAAACATAAATTGGAATCTGCCACTGACTTAGCCGCGCTATCTGCTGCCCATGACTTACCGTTGGTATTCGCCGCTTGCCAACAGGCAGCATCAGAGTTAGCAGTTTCTGGATTTCAGTTAGGCGATTGCCAAGGCGGGGATGCTTGGGTTCGGGTGCAGGGGCGAGCAGAAATCTCGCTGCTGGCCTATCCAATTGAGCTTCAGGCCGAGGCGACTGCGGGCTGGTAAGGGATGGTTGCTAACTTGCGCCACGCCGGGGGTTGTGAGGGGCGTTTGACAGTAGGGAGCCCCTAACCGCCACAATCCGGCGGTTTCCTATTAATAAGGAGCGGGATTGAGCAAGGCAGGCAGCGGCAACAAGCTGGTGATTGTGGAATCGCCAGCCAAGGCCAAGACCATTGAAGGCTATCTCGGTGAGGGCTTCACCGTGGCAGCCTCGGTCGGCCATATTCGCGATCTGCGCGGTAGCGGGCTTGCAGTTGATGTTGATAATGACTTTGCGCCAACTTATGAAGTTGATGACAGCAAAAAACCCAAAATTGCCGAACTAAAGAAACTGCTAAAGAACGCTGACGAGCTGTTGCTCGCAACAGACGAGGATCGTGAAGGTGAAGCGATTGCTTGGCATTTAGTAGAAGCGCTGGAACCCAAAATTCCTTATCGCCGAATGGTGTTTAATGAAATTACCAAAGACGCAATTCGTGGTGCATTAGATACTACGCGCGACTTAGACCGCAAGTTAATTGATGCTCAAGAATCCAGACGAATCATTGATCGACTTTATGGTTATGAAGTATCGCCAGTGTTATGGCGCAAAGTGCAACCTGGTTCCAGCGCAGGTCGGGTGCAATCTGTTGCCACTCGATTAGTTGTCGAGAAGGAACGCGAGCGTATTGCGTTTAAGTCTGCGGTGTATTGGGATATCTCGGCAATTATGATGCCAGGGAATTTCAAAGCAAAACTACTAGAAGTTGATAAAGTTCGAATTGCCAGCGGAAATGATTTTGATGAAACTGGAAAATTGAATCGAACTGATCGAGTTGTGTTAGATGAAACGCAAACTAATCAATTAGTTAATGATTTAGCTGGGGCCACTTTTACGGTTGCTAGCGTTACCGAAGAGCCTCGTACTTTCAAGCCGCCCGCACCTTTCATGACTTCAACATTGCAACGAACAGCAAGCAGCAAGATGGGTTGGGGTTCACGCCGCACTATGCAAATTGCGCAGGGTCTTTATGAGCGTGGCTACATCACTTATATGCGAACTGACTCGACCAGCCTTTCCGAGCAAGCAACAACGGCTGCTCAAACTCAAGCTCGTGAGATTTTTGGTGCAGAGAACGTTGCTGACGCACCGCGCAAATACGCGAATAAAGTTAAAAATGCACAAGAAGCACACGAAGCAATCCGACCAGCAGGAGCGGTGTTTAGAACGCCAGCTGAATTACAAGGTGAAATTCGTGGAGATGAATTTGCGCTTTATGAATTAATTTGGCGCCGCACCTTGGCATCACAAATGGCAGATGCGCTTGGGTTTAATACTCAAGTTAGATTAGAAACTACTGCAGCATCAGCCCAACTTGTGTTTTCTGCCTCTGGCACGGTAATCACTCGGCCTGGCTTTAAAGCTGCGTTAGATGAAGTTAAAGAAGATTTAACTGATGAAGAAGATACTGCAGTGCTGCCACCACTTGCAGTTGGTAACAAGTTAACTGCAGCTGAATTAACCGCAGATGGCCATAGCACTAAGCCGCCAGCTAGATATAGTGAAGCATCACTGGTTAAAGAATTAGAAGAGCGCGGTATTGGCCGACCTTCTACTTATGCCTCAATTATTGAAACCATTGTGGCGCGCGAATATGTTCGTCGGGTTGGCAAAGCATTGGTGCCAACTTGGCTGGGCTTTGCCGTAACAAGATTGCTCGAGGGGCATTTTGGTCGATTGGTTGACTATGACTTCACCGCCGCAATGGAAGAAGAGTTAGATCAAATTGCCAATGGTGAATTAGATCGACTATTTGTGCTTCGCAGTTTTTATTTTGGTGATAACAATCTGCAATTCCCAGGCTTGCATCCACTGTTGGCAAGTGCTGGCGAAATTGATGCGCGAGCCAATTCCACAATTGCAATTGAAGGAACTGATATCACCGTTCGAGTTGGTAGATATGGTCCTTATGTGGAACGCGGTGAAGAACGCGGCTCAATTCCACCGGACATGGCACCAGATGAGTTAACTGCTGAAGTTGCCGAGCGATTATTGCAACAAAAATCTGATGAGCGTGAACTTGGGATTAATCCAGCAACTAGTCGAATGATTGTTGCTAAAGCAGGTCGATTTGGGCCATATGTAACTGAAGTGATGCCAGAAGATTCAGATGAGAAAGCACCAACTGCTTCGCTGTTCAAATCAATGGATCTAGGAACGCTTTCAGTTGAGCAGGCAATTGAGTTACTTTCGCTACCGCGCACGGTTGGAATTGATCCGGAACTTAATCTGCCCATTGAAGCGCGCAATGGCAAGTTTGGGCCATATTTAACTCGCGGTAAAGATTCTCGATCGCTTGCTAGTGAAGAAGAAATCTTCACCATCAACTTAGAGCAGGCGTTAGCAATTTATGCTCAACCCAAAACCAGACGCGGCGCGCAACCAAAAGCACCACTAAAGGAACTTGGAATTGATCCAAACTCCGAAGCCCTAATAACTCTGCGTGAAGGCCGCTTTGGTCTTTATGTAACTGACGGCGAAACTAATGCCTCACTTCGCAGTGGTGATTCGGTGGAATCTATTGATCATGAACGCGCAGTTGAGTTGCTTTCTATTCGCCGCGCTGCCGGTCCGGCAAAGAAGCGCACTAAGAAGGCCACTAAAAAAGCAGTAAAGAAGACGGCGAAGCCCGCGAAGAAAGCTGTAAAGAAGGCAACTAAGAAGCCAACTAAAAAAGCCAAATCAGTAGCTGATGCGCAGACGGTGGATTTAACTGAACTTGAAGCGCCGGCCCCACAAGTCTGAATAAACCCGTAGAGTTGGACTTATGAACACCTTGCCCGTGCTGCCTAGTAGAACGGCTCGCCCTGGCTATTTCATCACTTTTGAAGGTGGCGAGGGTGTTGGCAAAAGTACTCAGATTCAACTGTTAAAAGAAAAATTAATCGAACTGGGAAAGCACGTTGTAACTACGCGTGAACCAGGTGGCACGCCAGCAGCAGAAGCAATTAGAGCAGTTTTGCTGGGTAATCAATATCAAGATTTGAGTGATCGAGCCGAAGCAATGCTGTTCGCGGCTGCTCGAGCTGATGTGGTGGCAAACGTGGTAGATCCAGCACTGGCTGCGGGCAGTGTGGTGCTCGCAGATCGATATTTTGATTCTTCGGTTGCCTACCAAGGCTATGCTCGAAATCTTGGTGCAGCTGAAGTTAAAGCGCTCTCACTTTGGGCAACTCGTGGATTAATTCCAGATCTGACGGTGTTTTTGGATTTAGACCCAACAGTTGGTATGGCTCGAGTTGACCAACCAGATCGGTTGGAATCGTTGGCGATGGAATTTCATATTAAAGTGCGAAACGCATTTTTGGATATTGCCAATAACGAACCAGAGCGATTTGTAGTTGTTGACGCATCACAATCTCCAGCAGCAATCAGTGAGCAGATTTATGCTGCGATTAAATCAAGATTATCGTTATGAGTGTTTGGCAAGAAGTAGTTGATCAAGAGGAAGTGGTTAATCAACTCAAAGTTGCCGTAACTGATGTTGCCAAAGCAAAAACTAAGACTGCATCAGCTGCCTTCACCCAGACTTGGTTAATTACCGGCCCGCCTGGTTCGGGCAGATCAACTGCAGCACGCGCCTTTGCCGCAGCAATTCAATGCGATCAAGGTGGTTGTGGCGAATGTCGTAGCTGTAAACAAATATTAAACAACTCACATCAAGATGTGACTGTTGTTGCACCAACTGGTTTAACTATTGGCGTTGAAGACGCAAGAGATTTAATTCAAAAAGCTTATCTGGAGCCGTCAGTGGGAAACTGGCAAGTGTTCATAGTCGAAGATGCTGATCGACTAACTCCGCCAGCCGCAAATGCGCTGTTGAAGATTCTAGAAGAGCCACCAACCAGAACATTTTTCTTACTTTGTGCTCCTGCAGCAGAAGATGTGCTGCCAACAATTAAAAGTCGTTGTCGCCATCTTGGATTACGGTTACCAAGAACAAATCAAGTAGCTCAATTACTAATTGACAGAAACGATATTGAACCCGAATTAGCAAATTTTGTAGCAAAAGCAGCACTAGGACATGTTGGCGTAGCCAAGGCGTTAGCAACAAACCCGCAAGCTCGTGCGCGGCGGGAGCAGACGCTGCAGATACCATTGAATCTAGATAGTTTGCCAGCCTGCTTTGTTCAAGCACAACAACTTTATGACAACATTTTGGCTCTAGTAGAGGAAACTCAAGATGAGCGGGACGAAGTCGAGCAATCTGAATTATTAAATGCATTTGGAGCTGGCACTGAGGGGGTTAAAAAATCGCGAGTTGAGTTTCTGGCCCGAGGCGCTATGAAAGATTTAAAAGACGATCAAAAATCAAAACGAACTCGAGCCATTCGAGATCAATTGGATAGATCACTGCAAGACTTATTGAGCTTGTATCGGGATGTGCTGTTTGTTCAACTAGGTGTTGAAGTAGCGCTAATAAATGAAGAGCTGAGATCATCAATTGAGCGCTTAGCGAAGCGGGCTACGCCAACTGCAACCAGAAAGGCGCTTGATGCCATTCAAGAATCTCGCGCGGCTATTTCTGCCTCAGCAAATCCGCTTTTGGTGTTGGAGAGTTTATTGATTAATTTGGCACGGACATCATGAAGAAAGTAACTATTGTTTGGCTAGCTTTAGTTGGTTTGGTGCTTTCGGGTTGTGTTAGTGATACCCAGACAAACGTTGCTGAAAACTTTAATTCTATCGAAGATTTCTACAGCCAACCCATTTCATGGAAAAAATGCGGCCGATTTCAATGTGCTGAATTAATAGTGCCCATAAATTATCAAGATTTAACAGCTGGCGTATTTCGATTAGCAATAACTAAGAACCCAGCAGATCAACCAGAAAATCGAATTGGCAGTTTAGTTGTTAATCCTGGTGGCCCAGGTGGGTCAGGTGTTGATTATGCCCAAGGTGGATTTCGAACAGCAACTACTCAAATTCTGAATCGATTTGATTTGATTGGTTTTGATCCCAGGGGAGTTGGAAAATCTGATCCAGTTAGCTGTTTAACCGATCAAGAAGCAGATGAATTTTTAGCGCTTGATGAAACCCCAGATAATCCAGCAGAGATTGCAACTTGGAATGATTGGGTTGATCGATTTGCAGCATCATGCAAATCAGAGAATCCAGAGACCTGGCGTCACATTGGCTCCTGGAATGTTGCTCGGGACATGGATGTGTTGCGGGCTGCATTAGGTGAACCAAAACTAAATTGGTTAGGTAAGTCGTATGGCACGCTACTTGGCGCGCTTTATGCGCAGCTGTTTCCGGACAATGTCGGAAGATTTGTTTTGGACGGAGCAGTAGATCCAGATCCAGAACCAGATCAAGTACTAATTCAGATTGCAGGATTTGAAACCGCTCTTAATCGATTCATCGCAGATTGCTTGCGTCGGAACAACTGCCCATTAACTGGCAACCAAACAGCGGCTTATCAGCAGTTAATTGATTTCTTAGCAGAATTGGATCGCACGCCAATGCCGCTTAGTGATGGTAGAGAGTTAACTGAATCACATGCACAAACTGCAATCTTGGTAGGACTGTATGACGATAAAGATCTTTGGCCTTTTTTGCGAGATGCGTTAGCGCAAGCATTTGATGGGGATGGCGAATTTATGATCTTACTTTCAGATCTAATCAACAATCGAGACCCAGATGGAAAGTATTTAGATAACTCACTATCTGCAATTTATGCTGTTAATTGTGTGGATTATGCCCAAGCTTTATCGCCAACGGAACTTCCCGATGAGGTAGCGAGATTAAGTAAAGTGTCAAGATTTTTTGCACCCTTGTTTGGCTGGGGATCATCCGCATGTCTTAGCTGGCTCGGGCAAGAGCTGGAGCCAGTAGGAAAACTAAATGCAAAACCAATCAACTCAGTTCTTATCGTTGGTACAACATTTGATCCAGCAACGCCACCGCAATGGGCTCGATCGCTTTCAGCTCAGATTCAAAATTCGATTACAGTGGAATGGCAAGGCGATGGCCATACGGCTTATCGTCGCGGCTCTAAATGCATAGATGAGATGATTGATTCCTATTTAATTTCCGGAAAATTACCAGCTGCTGGGCAAACTTGCCCAGCGAGCTGATCGCAATCAACCTTGACTGATTCGATCGGTTAGGGTTTACCAGTTTTTGCCGCCTTAGCTCAGGGGTAGAGCAACGCACTCGTAATGCGTAGGTCCCGGGTTCAATTCCCGGAGGCGGCTCGGCAAGATAGCAAGGTGTTTTTGATTCAGTTATGAGGATTAACCGCCCAGAATCCAGCAAATGGGACTAATTGAGGTCGAAGTAAATCAAATTACCATTAGTATTGGGGCTCCAATGCACCACAATTTTCGGAGGTTTGCTATGAAAAAGCAATTAGCTGCTTTAGCGATTGCGGCTTCAATGGTTTTGGTTGGATGTGGATCTGACTCAGCATCAGAGGAGCCAATTGTTGACGATACTGAAGTTGTTGTTGATAACTCATCTGACAACCTATTAGTTATCGCACAGGGTAATCCAGACTTATCAACATTTGTCACTGCCTTGGAAGCATCTGATCTTGTGATCAATCTCGAAGGTGATCGAATTCTGACAATTTTCGCACCAACAAATGATGCTTTTGCTGCGTTACCAGCAGGCCTATTGGACAAATTATTACTGCCAGAGAACAAAGATTTGTTAGTTCGAATTCTTACCTATCATTTAGTTCAAGGTGGATTGCTATCAGGTGATGTTGTGTCAGGCGAAATTGGTTCATCTGAGGGAACCACATTGACACTAGATACTGCTAACGGTGTTACCGTAAATGGTGCAAATGTGGTGCAGGCAGATCTTGAAGCCTCAAACGGCGTCATTCACGTGATCGACCAAGTTTTAGTCCCAGCCTCGCTAGATTTGTCTGGGCTATAAATAAGCAATCCCGGACAGACACATTTTCCTTTGTAGCTGTCCGGGATTGTTCTTTATTTGAGTTCAGCTAATAGATTTTCA
>WLEH01000033.1 GCA_009704345.1 Actinomycetota bacterium
CGAATAACTTCGCGCGATGATGAATTAGCAGCGCTTCGCGCAGAAAATGAAGAACTTAAGTTCAAACTTTCGCAAACAGCAGATCAACGCCGCAGAGCCATCGCAATAGATCAACTACTTCGAATTACTCCGCCCCAAGATTACAAAGTGATTCCAGCACAAGTGATTGCGATAGGAAATACCGGTGATTTTCGGTGGACCATCACCGTTGATGCGGGTAGCAAGGACGGCATCACGATGAACACCACGGTAGTTGCTGGTACTGGCTTAGTTGGCAGAGTCATTCAGGTGGCTGAAGATTATGCAATTGCTTCATTATTGATTGATGCCAATGTAAAAGTAGGAGTTCGACTCGAGGGTAGCGGTGAAATTGGTTTCCTATCTGGCACTGGCGCAATTGATCGTTTGACGTTGCAAGTCTTTGATCCTTACGCAAAAATGCCAATTGGTGCCCGAATCTTTTCCTGGGGTTCTGATACCGGGAAGCCGTACATGCCAGGATTGCCAATTGGGCGCATTTCAAGTGTGGATGGCGCAGCTGGCCAGCTGAATCGAACCGCAACGGTAATTCCTAGTGTTGATATTTCTAATTTAGAAATTGTTGGCATAGTTATCTCGGCGAAGCGTGATGTGATTCGCAAAGCGCTACAGATTCCAAGCGAGTAATCGATGCGAAAGTATGGCTACATCCTGATCCTGATTCTGATTTTTGCTATCTTGCAACCAACACTGCTATTTAGTTTAGGCATTTCCGTTTATGTGCCAGATGTAGTTGCAGTCATTGTTGCTGCCCAAGCTTTCACCAGAAGTTACCGACTAGGTGCCAGTGTCGCGGTGATTGCGGGCTTGCTTGTGGACCTACTTGCGCCAAATGAGGGATTGCTTGGAGTTTCTAGCTTGGCTTATCTAGTTGTTGCAGTGGTCATTCATAAATATGTTCGTGCCCCACATGACTCACCATGGAAGCCGGTATTGGCGGCCGCAGCTGCGCCAGCATTAACAGTGATGATTCGAGCGGTAGTACTACTGCTAACAAACCAGCCAGCTGCTTTTACTCAACTCCCGGTTTATTTGGGCTCACAATTGATTTCGGGACTAGTTTTTGCGGCATTCTTAGTTCCAATTATTGATTTACTGGATCGACCGCTCTATCGTGATTCCTTACCGTTGCGGGTGAGTGCATGAGGGATCAATCGATACTGCGATTGCAGGTATTCAAATGGTTCATTACTGCGCTGTTGATTACATTGCTCGCCCGATTATTTTTTATTCAGGTGATTACTGGAGAAGATTACGCTGCACTTGCTGATCAAAACCGGATTCGAGAAATCTCAACTCAAGCAGTTCGTGGCCTAATTGTCGATCAAGCAGGGCGCCCACTTGTTGCAAATCGCACTTCGTTAGTAATTACGTTGGATCGCAAAACCATAAGTGAACTGCCAGATCAAGGTGCGGATGTTTTATCTAGACTTTCCAATCTACTAAAAACTAATGTTGAAGATCTCAAAAATCGAATCACCCCATGCGGAGCAACTGACGCCGCACCGCCACCAATATGTTGGAATGGCTCGCCGCTGCAACCAGTGCCAGTTGCTAGAGATATTGATTCAACATTGGCGCTACGCATTATGGAAAATACGCTGCGTTTTCCAGGCGTTAATGCAGAGGTAGTTGCCGAGCGAGTTTACCCAGCACCTAATGGTGCCAACGCTGCTCACTTGTTAGGTTATATCGGCCCAATAAGCTCAGATGAATTAGCGGCTGCTGATCCAACTAGCGGTTATCTGCGAACTAGCATTGTTGGTCGAGCAGGTTTAGAAAAACAGTATGACCTATTACTTCGCGGTACCGATGGTAAAAAACAATTAGCAGTTGATCGCGCTGGAAACGTGGTGGGTCAAATTGGTGAGAACCCATCTGTGCCTGGAAATTATTTAGTGACTTCGCTTGACGCTCGGCTGCAAGGAGTAGTTGAACGAGAGTTGCAAAATGCAATTGATCGGGCCAGATCAAATGACTTCAAAGCCGATGGCGGTGCAGCAGTTGTACTTGATGTAACTAATGGCCAAGTATTGGCGATGGCCTCATATCCCAGTTATGACCCAGAGATTTGGTTAGATGGCTTAACTAATAAGGAATACAAGGCACTTATCTCAGAGGCAAATGGAGTGCCGTTGTTACATCGGCCTACTCAAGGACTTTATGCCCCGGCATCCACTTTCAAAGTTGTCATGACTGCAGCAGCCGAGAAAGCTGGGCTTCCGCTTACCGGTTTATATAACTGCTCACCAGAAGTAACTATTTCATCTCGAGTGTTTAGAAATTATGAATCTAGAGCTTATGGACCGATCTCACTGGCTCGCGCGCTAGAGGTTTCCTGCAATACCGTGTTCTATCGAATTGCAAATGAGCTTTGGGTGCAAAGCGGCAAGGATGAAGTCCGTACTGGTCGCGATCCAATTGAAAAAATGGCGACTACTTTTGGGCTCGGTAAGTTAACTGGAATTGATTTACCAAGTGAGTCAGCTGGTCGAATCGGTGGCCGGGAATGGAAACGGCAGAATTGGGAACGCAATAAAGATGTGTGGTGCGAGCGCGCTAAAACCGGCTATCCAGAAACTGCTAAACGCGACCCAGTTTGGGCCGAAACGCTGCGGCAATACGCTGTAGAGAATTGTCAGGATGGTTATTTGTTCCGAGCGGGCGATGCGGTAAACATTTCAATTGGTCAAGGTGACACTGTGGTAACACCGCTTCAGGTCGCAGTTGCATATTCGGCAATCGCAAATGGTGGCACGTTGTTTCAGCCGCAGTTAGCAAAAGCAATCATTGATGTTAAGGGCAATGTAGTGCAGAAATTTGAACCAAAAGTAACTGGCAAAGTCGCTACCTCACCGCGAGTATTGTCGTATCTGCGGGAATCTCTCGCTGGCACTGCCGTTAATGGCACTACCGCGTGGGTGTTTCCGGGCTTCCCACTGGATCAAATTCCAATTGCTAGCAAAACTGGAACCGGTCAGGTATTCAACAAGCAAAGCACATCTTGGCTGGCGACTTTTGCCCCAGCAGATAAACCACGCTTTGCGGTAGTGATGATGGTGTCGCAAGGTGGCACTGGCTCTGGCACAAGCGGTCCTAGCATCAGAAAAATTTATGAAGCTATTTATGGTGTAACTGGAAGCACTATTGATAAATCAGCCGCAATTTTCCCCAATGGCAAGCCGCTCGCAAAACTGCCATCGGTAGATCAAAGTGGTGCAACTGTAATAATTGGCGAGCCGGCACTTCGGAGCCAGCGATGAGCGAAGCACTTCGCGACGCATCATCAATTTGGCGAAAAGTGTCCACGCCATCGGGTCGTCGGCATTACCGCAGATACGACATGGCATTAGTTTTGGCGGCGCTGTCACTTTCGTTGCTGGGTGGTTTATTAGTTTGGTCGTCAACTCGTGTTTCAGCTGGCGATGCTGGTGATCCATTTTTTTTCCTAAAGCGGCATCTTCTGAACTTAACGCTTGGGTTAATCCTTTGTTTGATTGCATCGCAGGTAAGTCACCGACTAGTTCGAGCATACGCACCAGTGCTTTATGTGTTATCGCTCATTGGCTTAGTTGCAGTGCTGTTAGTAGGCACGGTAGTTAATGGTGCTAAATCCTGGATCGCAGTTGCCGGCTTTACCGTGCAACCGGCTGAATTTGTGAAAGTTTCAATTATTGTCATTCTGGCAACCTTGTTGGCTGAAAAACGAGATGCCGAAAATCAACCAATGAATTTAATTGTAATTATTTCGTTAGCGGTGGCAGCAGTTCCGGTGTTATTGATTTTGTTGCAACCTGACTTAGGTACTGTGCTAATGATTTTGGCAACGCTGTTTGCAATGTTGGCAGTTTCTGGTGTTAGTAGATGGTGGTTAATCGGCTTAGTTTCAACTGGCGTGTCAGCAGTTGCTCTTATTGTGGCAGCAGGGGTGCTGGCGCAGTATCAAATTGATCGATTCACCGCATTTTTAAATCCAGATTCGGATCCACTTGGTGTTAGCTACAACGTTCGGCAAGCGGAGATTGCAATTGGCAGTGGCGGCTGGTTTGGCAATGGTTTATTCCAAGGCACGCAGACGGCGGGACAATTTGTGCCTGAGCAGCGAACTGACTTTATTTTCTCAGTAGCCGGTGAAGAGTTGGGCTTTTTTGGCTCATCAATAATTTTGCTTCTGATGCTTTTTATCACTTGGCGATTAATTAATATCGCAGCTCGTGCCGAAGATCTATTTGGCAGATTAGTTGCCGTTGGCATGGCTGCGTGGATCGCAATTCAGGGATTCCAAAACATTGGGATGAACCTAGAGTTACTGCCAGTAACTGGGGTGCCGCTGCCTTTTGTTTCCTATGGCGGGTCCTCCATGATGGCGTTGTGGCTAGGAATAGGGGTCATTTTGAACCTAGATGCCACCAAGCGGCGCATATAGTTACCCCTAGTGTGCGATACTTGCGCCAAGCGGTAGCAATGCCGCCCGTATTGGCGGTAGCGCCAGGTGAGCGTCGCTGAGGAATTCCTCACGCAGACCTTTCCCAGGAGCAGCCCCACCACAAGCTTCACGCTAACTGCGCCGCAGTTAAGCGTCTTACTTAATGCCCAACTGGGCCACAGGAGTTTTTAGTGAGTACTCGTTCGAGTGCTGGCGGCGCAGACAAATCTGCCGCTGAGAAACCAGCAAAAAAAGCAACCAAAAAAGCAGTTAAGAAAACTGTTAAGCCAGAATCAGAGAAGCCAGTAAAGAAGGCGGTAGTTAAAAAAGCCGCACTGGCACCAGCATTTGTGGCTCCAGCTGCAACTAAGGCACAACCAGCAGCAACTAAAGCAGAGCCGGCAAAGAAAGTTAGCAAGCCCGCAAAAGTTGCAACCAGCAAACCAGCTGCGGAAAAACCAGAAGCTAAATCAAATGCAGATGACCGATCTGGTGCTCGCCGACGTCGTCGCGGTGGCCGTGGTCGCGGTGGCGCAAAGCCAACCACCGATGCGGTAGTTGAAACTAAAACTGCAAAAACTGAACCTAATGAAAAAGCTGATAAATCAGCAAAGCCAGTTGCTGAAAGCGCAACTGAAGCCGCAAATCGCCGACGACGACGTCGTCGTCGTGGTGGCAGCGGTGCAAGTGGCAGTGAAGCTCTTGCGAGCGAATCAACTCCAGCAGTTGAAGATCGCAGTTCAACTCGAGTTAATGCTAAGCGCGCTCGTCGACGCGATACCAGAGATAACCGGCGTCGCACGCCATTAATTACCGAAGCACAATTTTTAGCCCGACGCGAATCGGTTGATCGGCAAATGATAATTCGACAAGTTGCCGACAAAACGCAAGTTGCGATTTTGGAAGACAAGATTTTGGTTGAGCATTATGTGGGCTCTTCAGTTTCATCTTCACTAATTGGAAACGTTTATCTGGGCCGAGTGCAAAATGTGCTCCCTGGCATGGAAGCGGCATTTATTGACATTGGTAAAGGTCGTAATGCAGTTTTGTATGCCGGTGAAGTCAACTGGGATCTTGCTGGCCTTGAAGGACAACCAAAACGAATTGAGTTAGCACTGTCAGTTGGTGATCCAATTTTGGTGCAAGTAACTAAAGATCCGATTGGCCAAAAAGGCGCTCGATTAACCAGTCAAGTTTCCCTACCTGGTCGTTATTTAGTTTATGTGCCAGATGGTTCAATGACCGGTATTTCGCGAAAATTACCAGAAAACGAGCGCATCAGATTAAAGCGAGTGCTGCGCAACATTGTTCCCGACAGCGCAGGTGTGATTGTTCGAACTGCAGCTGAAGGTGCATCGGAAGATGAATTAGAAAAAGATGTCGCTCGATTAAAAGCTCAATGGGAAGATATTCAGAAGAAGCGCGATCAAGTAACGCCGCCAACACTGCTTTACAGCGAACCGGATCTGGCAATTCGCACCGTGCGTGACGTCTTTAATGAAGACTTTAGCAAGGTAGTTGTCTCTGGATCTGATGCCTGGAACACAATTGAAGATTATGTTCGCTATTTGGCACCAGAATTATTAGAGCGACTTGAGAAGTGGACTGGTACTGAAGACGTGTTCACTAAGTTTGATGTTGATTCACAGCTGACAAAAGCATTAGATCGAAAGGTATATCTGCCTTCAGGTGGTTCATTAGTCATTGATCGAACCGAAGCCATGACAGTAGTTGATGTCAATACTGGCCGCTTTATCGGGAGCACAGGCAATCTTGAAGAGACGGTAACTCAGAACAATTTAGAAGCTGCTGAAGAAATTGTTCGTCAACTTAGATTGCGTGATATCGGCGGCATTATCGTGATTGACTTTATCGATATGGTGCTAGAGGCAAACCGGGACAAAGTGGTGCGACGATTAGTTGAGTGTTTAGGTCGAGATCGCACTAAGCATCAAGTGGCTGAAGTTTCATCACTTGGCTTGGTGCAGATGACTCGAAAGCGCATTGGTCAGGGCTTGCTGGAAATGTTCTCGGAGCCATGCGAAGTTTGTAATGGTCGTGGCGTGAAAGTTCGAATGGATGCCCCAGGAGTTCGGCATAGCCATAAACCAATGCGGGAGAGCCAGCCAGAGGCAGCTAAGGCTGTTGAGCCAACAAAGCCAGCTGAGATGGTGGCCGATCAGGTAATTGAGGCTGAGTCGGCAGCCCCGGCATTCGCCCCACGTGGTGAGGCAATCCCAGTTAAGTCTGGGGCGCGACGAAATCGCAAAGCAGCCAGCCGACCAGCTGGACCGCCTAGCTAGGGGGCATTTTCCGCTCCGCCGCCCCAATGAAGTAATCTACGCCTTCGGCCCAGGCGCAATCGCCGGCCGAAACGAGTCAGGAAATACAACATGTACGCAGTAGTTAAAGCCAGTGGCCGCCAAGAGAAAGTAGCGGTTGGCGATGTGCTTGTAGTCAATCGGCTTGCCGAAAAGCCAGGCGCTTCAATTGAGCTACCCGTTGTCATGTTGGTTGATGGCGCATCAGTTGTTACCGGTGCAGCCGCTGCTAACGCCAGCGTAAAAGCTGAAGTACTAGCCGAAGAGCGCGGCGAGAAGATCACAATTTTGAAGTACAAAAACAAAACTGGTTATCGTCGACGAATTGGTCACCGTCAAGATTTAACTCGACTAAAAGTAACCGGAATTAGCGCAGGGAAGTAATCACATGGCATCCAAAAAAGGTGTATCCAGCACCCGAAACGGTCGCGACTCCAATGCTCAGCGTCTTGGCGTAAAGCGTTTTGGTGGTCAAGAAGTTGGCGCCGGAGAAATCTTGGTTCGTCAACGCGGTACTCACTTTCACCCGGGCCAAAATGTTGGTCGCGGAAAAGATGACACCTTGTTTGCGCTAGCTGCAGGTAAAGTTGAATTTGGCACCGCTCGTGGTCGCCGAGTTGTAAACGTACTGGCATAACTAACACAATCTCGATTTTCGCGACGGGGCGGGCTTCGGCTCGCTCCGTTTTTATTTTTTAGGAGGCAGCAATGACATCGTTTGTCGATCGCGTCGTGCTGCACGTTTCCGCGGGTAAAGGTGGCGATGGCTGTTCGTCAGTTAAACGAGAAAAATTCCGACCATTAGCCGGACCCGATGGCGGCAACGGTGGCCGTGGTGGTGATGTGATTTTAGAAGTCGACCCTTCGGTTAATACGTTAATTGAGTTTCACCATCGACCACATTATTTAGCAACTGGCGGAAAAGCGGGCCAAGGTGATTTTAAGGCTGGATCAGATGGTGAAGATTTAGTTTTGAAGGTGCCAGATGGCACTGTGGTTACCACCACCGATGGCGAATTCATTATTGATTTAGTTGGACCTGGTACTAGATTCGTATTGCTACAAGGTGGTCGCGGTGGCTTAGGTAATGCTGCGTTATCTTCTAGTCGAAGAAAAGCACCAGGCTTCGCCTTAAAAGGTGAGCCAGGTAGCGATGGTGACTTTGTTTTAGAACTTAAATCGGTTGCCGATGTTGCGTTAGTTGGTTTTCCTAGTGCTGGTAAATCTTCGTTAATTGCATCAGCATCAGCGGCGCGACCAAAGATTGCTGATTATCCGTTTACTACGTTAGTGCCAAATTTAGGTGTAGTTAGTGTGGATTCATATTCCTACACCATTGCTGATGTACCAGGGTTAATTCCAGGTGCCAGCAGCGGTAAAGGTCTTGGCCTTGAGTTTCTGCGTCATATTGAGCGCTGTGCGGTAATTGTTCATGTGATTGATACCGCCACGCTAGAGCCAGATCGCGATCCCATTAAAGATTACGAAGTAATTGAAGCTGAAC
>WLEH01000034.1 GCA_009704345.1 Actinomycetota bacterium
AGTGAAAAGAAGGATAGTATACCAGAATCAGAACTAAAGAGCGATATTCCACCTATGTCACACCCGACAGATTCTTCTATAAATACTTCAACTACATCCACCGAAACTCCAGCAGCTCCAACAGAGACTCCAGCAGCTCCAGCAGAGACTCCAGCAGCTCCAACAGAGACTCCAGCAGCTCCAACAGAGACTCCAGCAGCTCCAACAGAGACTTCGGCATCTACAGTAGAGACTTCAGCATCTACAGTAGAGACTTCAGCATCTACAGAGGAGAAGCCAGCAGTTACAGAGGAGAAGCCAGCAGAGACTACGACATCTACAGAGGAGAAGCCAGCAGAAACTCCAGTAGAAAAACCAGCAGAGACTCCAGCATCTACAGAGTTAAAACCGGAGGATATTCCAGTGATATCTGCGCCATCATCTCCTAAGCTGGGTGGCAATCATCCTATAGATATGGAGCGATTTAGCTGGAAGGCGGAGTATCCGTTTCCTACTCCCGAGATGGCTGCGCGTTCTCCATTTCATAAGAATCTAAAGTTCCTCATGGAAAAACATAGTCATTTGTATTAGTGATTGTCTATCCCTGCTATAGAGACGCACGCGTAAACCATATTTAAAACAAATGTAAAAAGAGGTCAAACAAGATGTCGGAGGCAGCAAAAGAGAGTACCGATGTATCTGGTCGCGCGAGTATTACGGATAGTTATCCTTTATTGCCGATAAAGCGATCAACTATTCCGAACAAGCCCACAGTGAGTCTTGTGACGGCAACATATAATCGTCGCAAGTTTTTCCCGGCGTTGATCCAGATGGTGAAGAACCAGGATTATCCTCTGGAGTTAATCGAATGGGTGATTCTAGACGATGGATCGGACAAGATCGGTGATCTCTTCGTCGGACTCCCATGGGTGAAATATCACGCTCTAGAGGAAAAGATCAATATCGGTACCAAACGTAACATCCTCAATCGTCTTGCCACTCACGAGATCGTCGTGAATCTAGACGATGATGATTACTATCCGTCTACCCGTGTCTCGGAGGCCGTTAAGAAGCTCACATCCTCCAAGAAAGTCGCGGGTGGCTGTACCACTCTCTACGTCTATTTTGTCGACACCAAGGACATCTACTGTATCGGACCCTTCGGAGATAATCATTCGACCAATGGTCCTCTCGCCTACTTCAATACATATGGTCGCAGCCACCGATATGTCGAGAATGTGACACAGGCAGAAGAGGCGTCCTTCATGGAGAATTACACGATTCCTATGGCACAATTCGATCCTATTAAGACGATGTTGGTGTTGGCACACAAGGAGAACACCTTCGATAAGCGGGGATTTCGAGAGAAGGACAACCCAATTGTGAAGAGAACGGCGATGAAGTTGAAGAACTTCGTCAAAGAGAAGTCGATCCGGGACTTCTATGAGGGACTCCAGCGCGAAATCTAATCTATGCGCGGAATCTAAATGACCGTACACCAGTAGCGATCTAAATAATCGTACACCGTATTTTTTATAGAAAATAAGGTGTGTATTGCGATAAAGGTAATGGATGGGAGTGATACGAAGATTATTCCTATGAAAGTGCGGAAGTTGAAGACGAAGAAGGATCGAATGTTGGCGACAACTCTCGCGCTAATAGAGGCGATGCCCGTGGAAGGTGACGATAAAATGGTGGCGACCGTGGAGGAGGAAGGGTTCATCTATTGTATGTCGGATACATATGCCCCCGGACGCGTGAAAGTCGGTATGACACGCCGCAGTATTAATGAACGCCTCGAAGAAGCCAACCGCGGTGATACATGGAAACTCACTAACTATGTCGTGAATTACCATAGGAAAGTAGATAATCCTCTAGAGAAAGAGCGAATTGTTCACAAGGCTATGAAAGAATGGCGAATCCGCGCGGACCGTGAGTTTTTCAAGCTGGAACCTGCGGCGGCTATAGAGATAATCGAGCGGGTGCTCTCTGGTGATACTATGTATGGTATAGAGAAAATTGAGGAGGAGGGTGGGGTGTGAGTGGTGGGGGTGGGAGGGGATAAGGATGTCTTGGTTGCGCAGTAATCATTACTATGATCACGATGAGGCTCGAAGGAATTCGTTCGTAGTCGACACCTGTTATTACGAATCTAATATGGATTACCCGAGATTCAAAGAGACTATAGAGACGGATCGCTATGTGAATGAGTATTACTATACTGATCATGCGTACACATATTTCAATCTATTGAAGAAGACGAGGCGGGGTAATCAGGTGTTGATAACATATCAGGTGATGAATCTTACTGTCTTGACCCCGGCGATAGTGAATAAGCTCGGTGACTTCATCGATCATCTTCAGAAGAGAGTCGGTGCGATGCTCGCGGGCAATCTACCGGTGATATGTCCGGGTGCTAGTGTTATTGACACTGGACTACGATTGATTAATCGGAGGATAGAGATGTTGTATGTATAGGTCGGGAGCTGCTGTGATGTGGTCTGGAATGAAGAAAATAGTGATGACCACAAAATTGAATGCTCTGGAATACCATATTTTTATTGGTGTCTAATCATTAGATTCACGGAGATTCACGGAGATACTATCAGAATGTCGAGAAGAATTAAGAATTTCTACTATGATGCTGCCGCATCTGAACGGGAGTCTTTCGTAATTGAAACCAGTTACTACTCTTCTAATGACACCGAAAAGATGCACATTGATATAGAAACTTCTCGGTATTATAGCGAATATGTGGATAATGACCACGGGATATCGCACTTCAAACTCTATAGAAAAGATGTTGGAGTTCGAGTATATCTCTATACATTTGAGGCTTCTATTGGTACTATAATTACACCAGAAATCATTGATAAAATCGGTGATTTCTTCTGTAATGTGGTGATGAAATATGGAGTATATCTCGGCGAACCGTTGCCACAAGTTGCTCCTGGATTGAAGGTGATGTCATTAGGAATCACACTGATTGATCCATCGATCAAAAAAAAGTATATCGAGTGATATCTAGGGATATCGAGTGATATCGAATGATACCGTATATTTTAGCATGATCAGCACAGAACATCCATTTTTTATTGAGAATGAGCGAGATTTTCTGTCAGGTAGTATACTATGTATTCAACCTGATTCTAAAGATAATGCCTTTGGATTAATATAATTTAATCTAGAGGATGTATACTGGTTATTTATTTTATAATTTTACTACATTTTTGAAATATCAACCGCCATTCGTAAATTTTCTAATATGCCTTGTGTAAACCCCGTATATATAAAAACATCTATATCATGACTAAAATTTGGTTGTAATTTAATACTTGGCTCTGCATCATTATCATCGATAATAAATTTAGTATAATTAATACTGTTAAATATTTCCAAATTATTTTTATTCAACAAGTCACTATTCAATTCACGGTTAATATAAGGATTTATTTTTCTTCTATATGTACTAACATCATAATCTAAAATATCATTAAATGGAGTAATCCATGCATACCTATCTCTTGAAATCATGGATACTTTATTAATCATATTTGATTGATATGATAAATATAGATAAATATACATAATAATATGATCATCAGATTCATTTTTAACAGGAATAGCTCCTCCTATTTTTTTATTAAATAATTTTTTCAATGGTTGCTTTTTTCTGCTATTTTTTCTTGTTTTTCTACTATTTTTTTTGTTTTTCTTAGTTTTTCCTCCTAAAATAAATTTATCAAATAGATTATATTTATTAACTCTGTAATCAACAGCAGCGATTGAATTATTAACATCAAAATCACATTCGGGTATTGATAATATATAAACACTACATGCGTTTGATTGAAATTTACTAGGGAGAATGTTTCCTCCATGATAAGTCATTACAAAAATATTTTTATTATCAATTTCAGCTGCCGGAGCTGGCAAATATATAGGTTCTAATATAAATTTATTACCATCATGTCTTTCACCACTAAAATTTAAATCAAATTCTGTGAGTACTTGATGCGTGCCTGTATAATTATAAGAATTAAGAGTGGCTCTATCTCTTTTTATAGATATCTGTTCAAATAATTTTGGAAATAAATAAACTAAAATAATTTTTTTATTTGAAAAAAAGAATTTTTTCATAATGTCGTCTCCAGTAATTGTAAGGTCATTTCTTATTAATATATATTGTTTTAATGCATTAATAGATTTATTTTGATCATTAACATCTGTAATATTTACTGCTATACTAATTAATAATGGTAAAAATGTATCTAAAAAATGGTAATCATTAATCATATTCATACCATCTATTAAATAATAATTATGACTATCACCATTTTCATTAAAAATATTATGTATAAAAGTTAAATTATCTTGTATGTATTTGAATCCGCAATTTACATAATTAACAAATTTAACGTCTAATGGACTATATTGTGGATGATGATTTTCAGCTATCGCGTATTTAGTATTGTATACACTATTAATTTGGTTTTTATTAATATAATTTTGAATATAATGATTATATGAATTTAATAATGTAACATCTGTAGGATACAAATCGCCCGGATAAGTAGGATTTACTATGGTATTTGGATTATAATCTGGTAAACGATTATGATAGGTTTGAGCTTCTCCTAGTTCCCTATCAAAATTTCTAGTTAATTCTTCTTTAATTCTAGTATCAATTAGGGGTTTATTATTTTGAATGAAAGTACCAATATCCCTACTAATTAGATCTATTTGAGTCGGTATTCTATTTATATTTGCAAGTAATGTAGTTTTTCGTTCATTATATTGATTTAATATATTGCGAATATTAGTTAATTCTGGCTCTGCTATTCCTAGAGTTCCTGCGCGTAATAAAGCAGAATTAATATTATCCACGGTTAAATTATTTATTTTGTCAATTAATGGGTGTATTTTTAATTGTATCTCATTTAATATGCTTTTGTTTCTAAAATAATTGGTTAAATCTTCTATATGATCTAGAACAGTACCGTCTCTAATACTAACAACAAAATTATGAAAATCATTACCAAAAGTATCTAATGGTGTATTTATAGAATCTGCATAATCTCTATTAAATTTTTGGATGTTTTCATTATAATTATTTAATAATTTATTTATATTTATAATTATAGTATTATTTTCAGCAGTTTGTATATTAGCATTTATTTCATTAATTCTATTTATTAGGCGTTGTAAATTTCCTTGAATTTGATTAAAAGTTTCTAAATGGGTATTCGCTTTTTCCATAATAGGATTTAATGTATTGATGTCATCTTCATTTATTGTATTTAAATTTTGAGCTAAAACTCTTTCTCCATTAATTTTTTCCATAAATATGGCTAAATTAATTTCCTGGATTTGCGAATTTATAGAAACAATTAGTTTTTTAATATCGTCTAAAATTATAGGTGACCGATTTTCTATAAATGTTCTATTTCTATTGGCATCTACAGTATTGTTATTGATAGTATTAGTGTTATATTCAATAATATTTCTATTTAATTCATTAAAATTATCTAACCCATTACCTAATTTCTGATCATTAGAAGTAATTATTTTTTCGTAATGTTTTTTTAATTCTGAAATTTCGGTATTAATTTTATCAAATTTACTAGTAACATCATTGATTTCCATACGTTTTCTTATTTGAATTCTATCTTGTTCATCTTTTTCTCTAGTTATTCGTTTAGATTCTTCTAATTCGGTTTTTTCCTTAACTAAATCATCATGGGATTTACCTATTTCATTATCTATTTTACTGGTAAATTGTTTTATTTTATCAAGTGTATTTATTTCAGCTGGAATTGCATTGAAAAATTGTAAATTAGTATTTAATAATGTTAGAGTATCTTCTTTTAATATTGTGCTAATTTTATCACTTAAATTTTTTATAAAAAATATAAATAAAAAATTGGGTTTAATTTTTAATAATTTTGTTTTTATACTGTTAATTTCTGAATCAACATCTTTATTTTCTATTTTTTTATCATTAATACTAGTTAAAAGTTTATTTATATCTATAAATGTAGTAGTAATTAAATCTTTTTTAGTTAATAAAGTATCACGAATACCATTTAAAAATTTTTTATAAAAATTATTTATCTTAGTAATTTGAGCAGCCTTTAATTCTGAGTCAACCCTATGAATTGTATCTGAAAATGATAAAAATATACTATGACTATTATATACTCCATTATGCTTACTGAATACTCCAGAAGATGGACTTTTGTAATCTGTTTGTGTTTTATTTTTAAATAAATCAATTAAATTATTAATATTTGATGTAATAATTAAATAATCTATCAATATTAATATTTTATCTATAGCAGTATTAATCTTGTTTGTTTTAATATCAGCATTAATTAAAAAAATATCTGTTAAAATTTTATTTAAAAAATCATTAGGAGGAACTGGTTTATCTACACTTTTACTAGATACTGCAGATGATGGAGCAGGTGCCGCTTCTGCTGCTACTTTTGTTGGTGATCTTTTACTAGTACCATTATCCATAGAATCTCTTTCTCTTTTTACCCCTAAAATGGTAGCAGGCGTAGAACTACTAGAAGAACTACTATTTTGTACACTACGAGATTTTAGTGTAACTCTACTAGAAGATGACATTTATTCATAGTAATATAATAATAAATTAATATGAAATATGCGTAAAAACTGGAATAAAATCGATTTAACCGTGGTTTAATTTCAAAATTAATGCTACCATAAGATTTCATCAGAACAATGCCATCAAGAACTATAAATTACTATAATGACCACGAAGTCATTGAAAGAGAATCATTCGTGATCGTAACAGAATATATAACTAGTTATTCAGATGTGTATAAAACATATGTGAATACGGAGACCTTGAAATATTCTAATGAATATTCCGAGCATAATGACGGATTCACCTATTTCAATCTCTTTAAAAAAGAAGAAAATGGGAGCAAAACTTTCCTAACACAATACCAAACTATTAGTGGTACTGTTATTACACCCGAAATAGCCGATAGACTCGGTGATTACTACTGTAAAATTGTTCTAAAATACGGTGTACCAATAGGAGAAAGCATTCCATGCATCTATTCAGGCGTCTGCGTCAAACCATTAGGATTAACTCTAATTAATCCTTCTATAAAAAAACTGTATATTGATGCGGATGAGTGATAAAATTGATATTGACTCTACCGTAATTAAATATATTTGTATCATACGTGATTACACATAGAATGGAAGCCATGATTTCAAATCACTACTATGATGACGATGAGTCCAAGAAAAATACCTTCGTAATTAGAGCTGAAACTATGGAATCCTACGCCGATCTCTACAGATTACAAGTTAATACCGAGACGGACTGATACTTCAATGAGTTTGTTAACTACGATTACGGATATAACGAATTTAACCTCTATAGAAAAGAGAATGAAGGTATTGTATTAATTACGAATTATCAAACCACTCATGAAACTATTCTAACACCCGAACTTATAGAAAAACTTGGGGATTTCGTATATAGATCGCAGCAAAAGCTTGGGCGAGAACATGCAGATAGCCTACCATGTATTATGAATGGCGCAACAGTATACGCATCTGGATTAAATTTCATTAATCCAGATATAAAATCGCTATTTATAAAGAAATAACTACTCCGATGGAGGAGTGTTTAACTAATAGCGATTTTTTATACTAGTATTACTTTTCTTACTTATAATATCAGAGAATGAATGATATATCTAAGGTGTATCTTACATTCTGAAAAGATAATCATTTCAGAAAGATAATCATCTCAGAAAGATAATAATCTTCAGAAAGATAATAATCCTGAAAAGATAATATCATCCTCTATAAATGTCCGATCTTACTCTCGAAAGTCTCGACCAGCGAATCAGCGCCCTAGAATCCAAAATGTCCGGAGGTCGCAGCCGCAAACAACAGCAGGCCCAACAGGGTGGCAAAAAGAGCCGCAAACAACAGGGCGGCAAACGCAAGCTCAGCGGCTACATGAAATTCGTCAAAATGGAGAGCAAGAAACTCGGCGATATGCCCATCACCGAACGCGGACGTAAAATGGGCGAAATGTGGCGCGGAATGACCGATGCCCAGAAAAAGAAATACCAGTAAATATGAATCTTTTCATCAAAACTTTCATATCTTCATACAACTGCGCGTCCCGCACCCCCAGTTTTACAATCGATCTCTATAAAATGGCTCGCACTGCTATAACTGATAATATCATCGTCTTTGACACCGAGACCACCGGTCTCCCCATCACAATTTCCTTCGGGA
>WLEH01000035.1 GCA_009704345.1 Actinomycetota bacterium
CGAAAAGATTATGTCCAGATCTTGTCCAGATCTTGTCCAGATTATGTCGAGATTACGTCCAGATCTTGTTGAACTTTCTGGAAACATCCCGAAAACATCCCCGAAATCCCGGAAACTTCCAAAACTGTCCAGAAAACACCTCTAAAATCTCGGGAACACCAAAAACTGTCCAGAAAACATCTCCAAAATCCTGGAAACACCAAAAAATGTCCAAAAAACATCCCCGAAATCCTGAAAACGTCAAAAACTGTCCAAAAAACGTCCTCGAAATCCCGGAAACGTCAAAAACTGTCCAAAAAACGACCCCAAAATCCCAGAAACACCAAAAACTGTCCAAAAAACATCATCAAAATCCCGGAAACACCACCAAAATCCCGGAAAATACCCCCAGAACGCACTAAATATACCATAGTATTATAATACTACGCTATATCCATAGTAAATTGTTCAAAACCCCATAGGAAAATGCGCATTTCCCCATAGGTTTCTATTTTCCTTTTTTCACCCCCGGGAACACCCGTGAAGGTGGCTTAAAGTTTCCACACGAGTTAAGAGATGGATTACAGGGTACTCCCATCCCTACAGTTCAAAAGTGCGAGTAGTCATGTTTTTCCAGTGACGAATTTTCAGTAGTCATGTTTTTCCAGTGATGAATTTTCAGGAAGCTATTTTCAGTAGTCATGTTTTTCCAGTGACGAATTTTCAGTAGTCATGTTTTTCCAGTGATGAATTTCCAGGAAGTTATTTTCAGTAGTCATGGTCTCTGGCAGTCATGATAAAAAATTTGTGATTTCGAGTAGCATCTATAGAACATACAGAATCGCATACCCATGTATAACATTCATCCTCGCATCATCGTCTGGATCTCCGGCCTACTAGTCGTAGATCCGGAACATCTCTGCTATCATTTACTCTAGAATTGTTGAAGATGAACATGTAATGTTCCCCCGGGAATGCGATATCCAGAGGTACAATTTTAGAGCAGCAAACCTGCATGAACGCCAGATTAATCTTCTGGTCCGGCGTGTACTCCCGAGAACCTACGAACTCGAGTTCATACCGCGACATGTCACTGATAATCGGCTTATCGTCCGCCGATTTCCTCTTGCCAGACCAGGGATCAATAAGGTTGAAATCCAGTTGTTTCACCTTGCCATCCGGCGTTCGAAACATGAATTTGACCCCGAGAAATCCCAGAGTTCCGTAGTGAGTGCTATACGAGTGTATCAATATATTCTGGATATTGCCATACACTCGCAGAGAACGCATGATCGACGCAGTTTTCGTATAGGGAAATCTCAGGATATCATTCTGGAGATTGCTAGCATCGCCGTATTCCATAAACAGAACATCGACATATCGCTGTAATTTCTCTCGCAACTCCGCGAAGTTTATCACGTGGAATCGATCTTTCTTCTGTAGAAGTTGGAAGAGGGTCCCCAGGCGACAGTATCGTTTCGTGACAATCATGTTTACTATCGTCTGAAACACCGTGTTATTCCAGAATGTAATCGTCTCCTCCGTAATTTCACCCTCTAGATGCTGCGGATAGTACCGCTCGATAATCCGGTCAATCATAGGGGACTGTACCGCCACATGTGACAGGTAGAATTCGCACTGCTCTATCAGGTAGTCATGTTCTATAGGGTAAATCGGTAGTCGTGGCATCTGAAACATGAAATGTGAGTTAACATGTAGAGCGCCATCGCGATACAAAGGGTTGAGGTAGAACCCGTATGTTTCTTCTAGTAGATCGGAGATGTTGTTGTACCCGCATAGTAGCGCTTCGTTATAGACGGATTCGAGTCCAGGGAGGAGGACATAGTCGAATGCGACTCCATGCCATTTCTGGAATTCTTGGAGGTATTTCGTGAATATGGCGACGTCATTAACCTGGATTACACCCTGGAGTATTCGAATGAAATTGTCGGATGAGATCTGTCCCGCATAGCGTCGGATGATCATATCCAGGAAAGGTTCCCGGAATATCCTGGATTCTTCGAACACGGTTCCGGTTTTATCCACCACGTAGTGGCAGGCAAACATGATGTAATTTTCGATGTAAGCTTCCATGTGATCATTGTCAAAATCGACGAAATCTCCGCCGAGACCAATCTGATGTTCGTCTATCAATCCGATGTCAAGAATATACTCGATCATCTCGAAGTCTTTGAGGGGTCTCACTTCTAAGAGGAGACGAACCAGTTGTTCATTGGCGAAGATTCCACCTCTTTCGTAAATCATGCGGAAGAAAGATGGATCGTAATTAAACGCCATCTCGATCGTCTGGCGAATGTTCGCCGACGTATTTATCCGGTCATTAAACAACTCCAGAGAACGACGATTGCCATTCGATCCCAGACTGCGGTGGAGCTCGGCGTTTAACTCCTCTTGATATAGATTGCTATGTACCGAGTATGGATCCATGATTTAGCTGCGAATTCACGCGTCTGTTACAGTATCACTCCGAACACCTCCACCCTCCTCAAATATTTAGTATAATCAATTTTTATATCCTCGCGGAAAAAAAGAGGCCACAAGGTGTCCTCATGAAAAAAGAGGCCACAAGGTGTCCTCATGAAAAAAGAGGCCACAAGGTGTCCTCATGAAAAAAAGAGGCCACGAGGTGTCTTCATGCGAGTGATATCAATCGCCATATTATTTATAAATAATGTGACGGTGATGTGTGTGTGGGGGGTCGCGGTATTTAGCCGAGATCGATGGTGCGTCCGCCATTTTCGGTTCTGCGGATGCGTGCGCGCGATTGGGTGGAGACGACGGAGCCACCATCATCATCGGTGTGAACGGATTTCACTTCTATTTCCTCTGGGGCTTTGGCGGCCATCTGGTTGATACCGCCCATGAAGTCGAAGCCGGAGGGTCCTTTCATTTCGCGACGTACTTTGGCGGTGGGTTTGGGTGGTGGTGGTGGATTGAAGGGTTTGCTGGGTGGTGGAGCGGAGAATGCTTCGGCGAATTTGCTGGCGCCGGTGACATCATCGCCCATTTTGCGCATGGCGGCTTTGGCGAAATCGCGGGCGAGTTCGGGGTTGCCGCGGAGGACGCTGTCTAGACCGGGTATTTTGGTATTGGCGAACATGGTTTTGGTGAGATTGAACATGAATGCGGAGGAACCGAGCTGCATTAGGAGGGTGAGTTCCGGTGGCATTTTCGCGCGTTCCTTGTATTTATCGTGGAGTTGTTCGAAGACATCGTCGTAATCGGCGAGGTTTTCGTTGACGGACTCGCCCCATCCGTCGAGTCTGATGCCGAATGGATCGAATTTGCCGTTGAGGTATTCGACACCGGTGACGAAAGACATGAGCATATTTCGCTGGAATTTGATGGAGTTTGTGATCTCTTGGTTGCGACGGAGTTTCTCGTATGTGATGCGCATCTCATCGATGTTGCTATTATGATCGTATTTATAGGGGAAAGTTTTGCCTTCTTCATCCCATTTCTTCTCTAGCCGCTCGAACTTATGGAGGAGATCGAGTTTATCGGCGAAGATTTCTGCTTCTGTTTTTTTGGGTTCGACGGGTGCGGAGGGTGGTGCGGGTGATTGAGATGCGAATATGCGGGGTGTGCTGGCGAAGCTGACGGAGGGTCGGCTGCCATCTTCGACCGTAATTTTGGAGAAACCCTTGTCATCGAAGTCAACTGCCCCGGTTCCAATTTCACCAATATCTTGAATATCTATCTTAATTTCATCGCCGGCGCCGTTATCACCGCCATCAGATGCTATGTTGGCGAACATATCGACACCCATTAGAGGATGACTGGATCCACCCACATCATCATCTAAATTAATCGATGTTAGAATATCTAGATCTGACATCTTTTATGACCTACTTTCAAAATTAAGCGTCCAGTAATACGCGTGCTTTTACACAGTGATACGCGGGTGTCAGCACACCGTGATGGCGGGTGTCAGCACACAGTGATGGCGGGGGTGTCTATATGACCGATTTGTGCCTCTATTGACCTAAATCTTAAGTCACTCGGCCTAGCCGCGAGTAGTAGATATTCATAAGGAAGGTATCAGCGAGATCATCGGCTTTTTTCTTGGATTGGAGGTATGGTCTCCATTTTTCGGGTGCGAGTATCCCGGCGATATCAATTGAGGATTGCTTGCGATCTTTATAGGATGAGTGTGCGTAATCGGAGTCGGGTATGAGTTTAGCGGTCTCCAGCTTTTTGGTGGCATTTAGAAGACGTATATCTACTTCTCGCCCAGGTTTGATGCTATATTCGCTTCTAACGAGAGAGTAGATGAACATCTGGATGGATTTCATGGTTGGATTCTTGAGCACCGGTTGATTTTCTATAAGAACCGCATCGGCGATAGCCAGTATTTCGGCGAGTGGCGGTGTGTCTATAATGAGGCGATAGACCGCATCATGTAGGAATCCGATGTCGTAGTTGCGCCGTGTGTGTTTCTTCTTGACTGTGATGGGAAATAGGTGGACGCAGGTATCACATGCGTATTTGACGGCGTGTTTCTTGGTGAGTCCGGGTGGGATTGGGTGGCCATGTTTGAGCATGTTTTCGTAGATTTGTTCGTTGGTGTGTTTATCGATCTGTTTTTTCCAGATTACGCTGTTTTTGGGGAGGTGTCTCCCGCAGAAATGCCCGGATTCTCCTGCTATATATTTCGCGGAGAACTTACATTTAGAGCAGGCGATCGTGGGTGGCGGTGGGTTGAGATCGGCGATATCCCAGAGGAGAATATCGTGGGTATCGGAATTATATGCGCAATATGCGAGATGATGAATGGCGGGATCGAATGAAACTACGATCATGTTTAGACGATGCACGGATAAAATATTTAATTCCTATAGCGATTCGTGGGTGGATTAATTTGTATTTGGCTAGAGTAAATGAAGTTGCCATTATTCTTTAGTTTTCTGATAGGCTGTGGTATAGGGCATGCGGTCACGCGGATTTGGTACACCGAGTATAAATACGCACCGACGGTGCCAACGCACATCCGTGTCCCGAAGGACTGCGGTATACTGGGTAATGATTCCAGGATAATTGACATGTATGACGATTATCCTGGGGATGGTTATCCTGGGGATGATTCAGATGCTTTTTGTGTGGAGAGAGGTGGTTATGTGAGTGTACAGGAGCTTAGTAGTTATATGGAAGCACGGTGCCTGAAGCTCCGTTATTCCGACCATTGCCTAGACCAGACGGATTAGATTCGGATTTGACGCAGGTGGCGGAGTTACACATGGTGATGAATCGCTCGGGGATTACGGCGCTCTTCTGCCCGGGTGTCACGCGGAATGCGTTGGCGTCGACAGCGGTGCGACGGATATTTTGCATTATAGTGGTGCCATTATTCTGGAGGAATGCGCGATAGGCGAAATCGGATGTGCGGGTACCGGCTTGTTGGCGGAGATCGGCTTCGGTGACGCAGTGTTGTCTATAGTCGGTGAAGTTACGGCCATCAGCCATGCGCGCTGGCGAGTTTCCGTACCTATTATTTGCAGATTTACCGTGATACATATTTTGTATATCGAGAGACAATAATGAGTTGATTGATATTAACATCATTTTAACACTATATATCGATCGCGTGTCCATTAGAGCTGGATATCGATTGTACGCGATGCGGAGTTTTCATCCTCTTGCGCGTTTCTGAGTTTATCGATGAGTTCGACTCGTTTGGTCTTGGCCGTGAAGCGAATACCCCGTTCCTCGCAGAGATTCTTCAGCTGAGCGAGGGTGAGATTCTCGTAGATGATCTGTGGTTCTTCCTCTTGGATTTCATCGGCGTCGATAGTCTGCTCGATGATCACTGGGGAGTCAGAGGAGATATCGGTGGTGAGGGTGACACTGATTGGCTCAACGACCATCGGTGTATCTTCTATCTTGAAGTCGAGATCTTCTTGGATATGTTCCGAGGATTCGCTGATAGCATCCTCATCTGCGTCGATAGTCTCGCCCAGAACTAGACCATTATCGTGGATCTCTTCTTCGATCTGACCTTCCGTATGATCTTCCTCGGCTTCATCGTCGGCATCTCCTTGGTAGTCTGGGGTGCTGAGCATGCGAGTAATGGCATCTAGACCCATTCCTCCGGCAAAACCTCCGCCAAAAAGACTGGAGAAATCCATCATTCGGTGACTCCCAGCCTGCTCTCCCTCGTCGCCAACCTCTCCCTCGTCGCCAACCTCTCCCTCGTCGCCAGCCTGCTCTCCCTCGTCGTTAGCCTCGCCAGCTTGTTCCTCTTGGGTCTGGCGTGGTTCCTGAGGGGCTGCGGATTGAGAGAGGGACGCAGAAGCAGCAGATCTATCGCCTTTAGAGTTTAGCATTAGACTGTGTTCGTGGAGTTCTTCTTCAATGATCGCCATTCTTTTGTCTATACGAGTGAACTGTGTGTATAGAAGAACGGCAAATGCCACTAAAACTATGACAGTTGCGATCAAATAAATCTTATAATCCATTTACCTTATTGAGAATTAAAAAAACACCTAAGAGAACCGCATAAAATTGACAACAATAATAGTTGCATAATAATATAAATACAAACATGGCGTACTCACTTGAAGAAGTCTCACGGATTATACGTGCTTCGACGTACAGTTTAGATTCGGAGATCGTTGAGAGAATTAACGATTGTCTAAACGGAATCGCGGAAACGTTTAACCCTTCTTCTTCAAGGGCATACAGTGGGTCGAAAGCAGGTTCTCCTCGCTCAAGGCCCACTTACGCATGGAAAGTATTAGACACTGACACGGAGGCCAAGATTGTGGCTACAATTGTATCTAAACTCAACAAGGTAGGGCTCGCAAATGTCGATAAAATCATAGAGGACATCGCTCTTATCCTAGAGGATAAAAATACGGATATTTATAATAAGATAGGTGCTCATATATTTGAGAATATATATGGTATTCTGGATCTGAACATAACAGTAAGAATACTATTAAGATTGGTGGAATTGCGTGCGGAGTTCCGCGACTATTTGGATACGAAATCGCGAGAGTGGTTGAGTATGGTACAGAGTATGTCGGATATGCAGGCATTTGATCCAGAGGATGAAAAGGATGAATATTGCGAGCAGGATAAGAAGAAAGGTCGAACGAAGAAGTTCTGTGATTTCATCTCGTTAGTGGTCAAGAATAATGTAGTAAGTTCTCGTGTAATCTGGGACTACACTGACACTGTTATAGCCAATGTGATCAAACATCGTGCGGACTATGAGATGCGCGAGTTCAATACTTTCCGTGTGAGTTGTCTGTGTAGCATAGCCACTATCCTTATAGAATCCGACGCGGGTGGTTTCAGTCGTCTCTGCGCGAAGTTGCGAGAGCTCCTGGAGCAAGAGACCGAAGATAAGAAGCTGGGTGGATATGCCCTATTTCAACTCCGCGACTACTTTAGCCTTCTAGAAGAAAAATCCAAACCCGTAGTGCCTGTAACCGATAAACCGGCAGAGGAAGAAGCCAAACCTCTCGCCTGGACTAGCGGTGTTCGCACATTCAACTATGTAACACCCGCACCGAGCCCCACCGATCCATCCTCTAACACCCATGGCGGTGGCGGCAGAAGACACGCACCCAGAGGAGATTCCGACTGGCAGCCTGTGAATCGCAAGGGAGGCAAGAAGAAATCCGATGGGAAAATTGGAAGCGGTATGTGGAGGAAAGGATAGTGTTCACACATGTAAACATACGCCATGTAAACATAATAGTCTATAAATATTCTATTATGTTTTTTATAGGAGATACTGTCGTATCTATAGGAGATACTATCGTATCTATCTACAGGAGATACTGTCGTATCTACAGGAGATCGACTCCGAATAGTTGATAGTTATCTACCCCGATTACTTTATTGAGTTCGCCGATATTGATGGCTGCGATCTTGATGTATGCGAATTCGCTGGCGCTATTATTGACTATTACAGCCCCCGAGGTACCTCCAATTAATCTGGAGCATTCGCTGCCGGAGTAGATTCGGGGTTCGCCCATGCCG
>WLEH01000036.1 GCA_009704345.1 Actinomycetota bacterium
CTGCGGCAGCGGTACTGAAGATGACAAGCGAAGTGAGCGAAACCGCCATTGTGGCCAGCAGCCGTCTTCGCATCAGTCATACCTCCCAGTAAGTTCTAAGGGGCCGAGCCTAGTCTCATATTCGCGCGAGTAAAGAGACAAGCAGCGGTGCAATTAGCAAGGCAGGTAACAAATCGGCAACTTTTACCTGTTTTATAGCCAAGAGTCGCAACCCGACCCCGATAAGTAGCACGCCACCAGTGGCAGTAAGGGCATCTATCTGAGCAACAGAAAGTGCACTGCCAGCCAGCACGCCAACTAATGTGAATAATCCTTGATAACTTCCAACGCTCAACGCCGAAGCTGCTACGCCAAATGCGCCAAACGATGCAGCAAACGCCATCGCTGCAAAAAAGTCCAGACTGCTCTTGAGTACTAGTTGATCTAGGCCAGTTCCCAGCCCATCTGAGATTGAACCCATGATTGCAAGTGGACCAACCACAAACAGTAACGAAGCGCTAACAAAACCTTCAATGAATTTTGCTGATTCCCCGCCGGAATTAAACTTCGAATTCAAAAAGGCACCAACTGAGTCAAATCGCTCAGTGATTTTTAACCAGGTACCCAAAATGCCACCAATTAACAACGCTCCAAGCAAAACCAATATGGCAAATCCATCGCCAACTTCATCATTTAGCTGTGCTGAACTAATCAACCATGCACTCATGATGCCAACTAGAAGGGTAACAAGTCCAAGTACATCAGTTACCAATTCTCGCAATCGATTAGATAATCGGTTACCCAAGAGGCCACCGATTATTGCGCCAGCGACAATACACACCACATTAAGCACCGTGCCAGCTCCAACAAAAAGATCATTCATGTGTTCCCTCGATCAGTTCGGTTGCCCCGGTAACTTCCACAATGCTTGAAATTGAAATAACACCAACTCGCACCACACGTAGCTGCACTTGAGAAGCATCGATGATGGTGCTAGCAACTTCACCAGAAGTTGCTCCAGTATCCAAATAAACAGATACTGAATTGCCAAATTTATTTTGCGCGGATTCAATATCAGTAGCCGCAGGCTCACCCGTTAGATTCGCCGAGGTAACTCCGAGTGGGCCGGTTTCAGTTAGTAGCTCAAGTGCAGTTCGTTGCAGTGGAATCCGCAGCGCAATAGTGCCGTCAGCATTTCCCAAATCCCACTTGAGCGTGGGGTGGGCTTTAGTAATTAATGTAATAGCCCCTGGCCAAAACTTTTCCATTATCAGTTTTGCTTGATCAGATACTTGATAGCTAAGAGCAAGCGCAGAATCTAAATTCGGCACAAACACCGGAATTGGCATTTCACGATCCCGTCGCTTTGCTGCTAACAAGCTGGTAATACCTTTTGGTACAAAAGGATTTGCGGCAACGCCATAAACGGTGTCAGTTGGCATTACAACACATTCGCCACGCATCAAAGCTGCTTTTGCAGCAACAAGACCGCGGCGCCGTTCAGCATCAGTAGTCATTTTTACAACGATACTCATGAGTCAGCGCCCCTAATGCCGTAACTAAATCGTGGTCTATTTGTTAAATCATCGACACCATTTATCTCAACAAATTTACCAGTGGCACGAAGTTTTTCAATTAAGCCGCCATTCACGCCAGCTAAGCCTTGCGACTCATGATGTTCAATCACAATTAATCCACCTGGCGCTAACATAATCGTGGCTAATTCAATAACCTTTTCAATAACAGCATATCCATTTGATTGCGCAAATACCGCAGCAGCCGGTTCAAAATACTTAACTTCAGCCGATACGTCACTACCAATTGGCACGTATGGTGGATTGGCGAGAATAACTTGCACCTGTCCTACTAACTCAGGTTTGACAATAGGCAATTCAACAAGATCTATTCCTAGTGCAGTTATGCTCGAACCAAGTTGAACCAACTTTTGATATTTAGTGATGTTCTTATTTAGGTATCTAAGGGCATCTATCGAGTTTTCAACTGCATACACTTCAAATCCGGCTAATTCTGTTGCCAAACTAAGCGCAATGCAGCCCGATCCTGCACCTAGGTCAAGCGCAATTCCAGGTACTGAAAATCGCTTCACTATGTCAATCATCAATTCAGTTTCTGGCCGAGGCACTAGAACGCCAGGACCGACTTCCAGTTCTAATTTTCTAAATGGCGCAATTCCAGTGATGTATTGCAGTGGCTCTCGAAGTACTCGGCGCCGCACCACTAATTCATAGGCGTGTAGTTGCTCCTGCGCGATGTCTGGGGCAATCATCAATTGGCTGCGGCTTACCCCAAGGGCGTGAGCCAACAGAAGTTCGGCGTCTGTTCTCGCGCTTTCAATTCCTGCGTTTAGGAATCTGCGCTCAACATCTACGAGCAGTTGCCGAATTGCGGTCACTTCCCCGCATCTCGCATTCGCTCGGCTCGTTCAATTTCTACTAGTGATTGAATGACATCATCTAAGTTGCCTTCTAAGATTTGATCTAAGTTATACGACTTAAAATTACTTCGATGATCGGTCAATCGATTTTCCGGAAAATTATAAGTACGAACTCGTTCACTCCGGTCAACTGTTCGAACTTGTGATTTTCGTGTTGCTTGGGCTTCGGCTTCTCGCTTTGCCTCAGCGTCTGCTAATAATCTGGCACGCAAAATGCGCATCGCAGATTCTTTATTTTGCAGCTGACTCTTTTCATTCTGACAAGAAACCACTATCCCAGTTGGTAGATGAGTAATTCGCACTGCAGAGTCGGTGGTATTAACACTCTGTCCACCGGGACCAGAAGATCGGTAAACATCAATTCGTAGATCATTTGCGTTTACTTCAATTTCGACATCTTCGGCTTCTGGATAAACCAGTACGCCAGCTGCTGATGTGTGGATTCGTCCTTGTGATTCGGTCACTGGAACGCGCTGCACTCGGTGAACACCCGCTTCATGTTTTAGCAGAGCCCAAGGCGCTTCGCCAGGTTCAGCGTTTCCTTTTGCCTTAACTGCAATCGAAATGTCTTTGTAACCACCAAGATCACTCTCAACAGAATCTAATACTTCAGTCTTTAAGCCACGCTGGTCTGCCCAGCGCATATACATTCGAGCCAAATCGCCGGCAAACAAAGCGGACTCATCGCCACCTTCACCGGCCTTAATTTCCAAGATAACATCTTTATCATCAAGTGGGTCGCGCGGAATCAGCAACTGTTCTAATCGTTCACTAACTTGTGCTAACTCAGTTTCAATTCGAGTTACTTCCTCAGCAAACGCATCATCTGATTGGGCAAATTCTTTTGCTGCCACAAGATCATCTGTTAATGCTAGGAATTGTTTATAAGAAGAAACAATTGGGCGCAACTGCGCATATCTCTTGTTTACTTCTCTGGCTTTAACTTGATCTAAGTGAATTGCCGAATCCGCCAGCTGAGTTTCTAACTGGCCTAACTCAACAACTAGCCCCTGACAATTCTCAAACATTTTCTTCTCTCTTAGAAAAGCAAAACGAGCGTCGCCTGGTTAATCAGGCGACGCTCGATGCAAAGTTAAGCCTTTTTGCCGAAGCGCTTTTCGAACTTGGCAACACGACCACCGGTGTCCATAATCTTTTGCTTACCGGTGTAGAACGGATGGCTCGCGGAGGAGATTTCCACATCAAACACTGGGTACTCAACTCCGTCTTCCCAAACTGCCTTTTGGTCAGTCTTCAAGGTTGATCGAGTTAGGAATGAGAAATTCGCCGACTTATCGCGGAAAATTACATATCCGTAATCTGGATGAATATCGTTTTTCATTTCAGTTTCTTCCTTAATTTATTGCTGGGTCGGGATCTCCGTGAACCAGCAACGTGGGCAAAGGCTAGCAGGGAGCTACTCGCCAGAGTCACCGGTCTCGGGCAGGCTTGGGGTGGTCTTTTGGACCTGCATCAGAAACTCGACATTGGTCTTGGTTTCCTTCAATTTGGTCATTAGCAGTTCAAGCGCCTGCTGTTGCTCTAGTGCAGTAAGAACGCGGCGAAGATTCCAGTTAATTTTTAGTTCTTCTGGACTCATCAGCAACTCTTCTTTTCGAGTGCCAGACTGATTAATGTCAATGGCTGGGAAAATTCGCTTGTCAGCAAGTTTGCGCTCTAGCTTAAGTTCCATGTTGCCAGTTCCCTTGAACTCTTCGAAGATAACTTCGTCCATTCGAGAACCAGTTTCAACCAGCGCAGTTGCCAAAATCGTTAACGATCCGCCACCTTCGATATTACGAGCAGCACCAAAGAACTTCTTTGGTGGATACAGCGCTGCCGAATCCACACCGCCCGAAAGAATACGACCGCTTGCAGGAGCGGCAATGTTGTAAGCGCGGCCAAGGCGCGTGATTGAATCTAATAACACCACTACATCATGTCCCAACTCAACCAATCGCTTTGCGCGCTCAATGGCTAATTCAGCAACCATCGTGTGATCTTCAGCTGGTCGGTCAAAGGTAGAGGCAATTACTTCACCCTTAACGTTTCGCTGCATATCCGTTACTTCTTCTGGGCGCTCATCAACTAGAACAACCATTAAGTGAACCTCTGGGTTGTTAGCCGATATCGCATTGGCAATTGCTTGCATCACCATTGTTTTACCAGCTTTTGGTGGTGAAACAATAAGACCACGTTGACCTTTACCAATAGGCGCAACGAGATCGATGATTCGAGTGGTTAATAAGCCTGGTTCAGTTTCTAATCGCAATCGCTCCTGCGGGTAAAGCGGGGTTAACTTACCGAACTCAATTCGAGTCTTCGCTTCCTCGGGATCCATGCCATTTACAGTTTCAACTTTTACCAAGGGATTAAATTTCTGGCGTGATTCACCATCTTTAGGTTGCTTCACCTGACCAGTTATCGCATCACCTTTTCGCAGACCATACTTTTTCACCAAACCTAGCGACACATAAACATCGTTAGGGCCTGGTAAATAACCCGTCGTGCGAACAAAGGCATAGTTTTCCAAAATGTCTACGATGCCAGCAGCTGGCACCAACACATCATCTTCGCCTACTTCAAATTCGTCACTGCGATCGCGACGATTTCTATTTCGATCAAACCGATTGCGGTTATTGTCACGACGATCCCCATTGCGATCATTGCGATCAGTGCGGTCGTTTCGATCGTTGCGGCCACGCCATTCCCGGCGATCTTCTCGGGATTCATTTCCGTTATCGCGTCGATTACTTGATTCGCTTTTTTCAGCAGGCTCAGCCGTTTTGGCTTGCGATGAGGATTGTGCTTTTTCAATAGCGGCAACAAGCTCGCCTTTGCGCATAGTTGAAGCGCCTTCGATGTTTAGCTTTCCTGCAAGTTTCTTGAGGTCTGCAAGCAGCATGCTGCTGACATCGGTCTTGGTATCAGTCACAGATAAATGCCTTCCGGCTTAAGAGGGTGTTTTTTCTTCCAATTTGTTGTTGGAAGTTAGGACAGAAGGAGGGAGAAATTTTGGTTTGAACTGAAGTTCTTGGCCCACTCGCCTACTTCTGGATGAACCATACCACTATCTACCAGCTACCGCCTGTACCCCTGCTTGGTCAACAGATAAGACCATGGTCTGGAAATTTAACTCCTGTTCAGCGAGCACCCCGGCCACCTGGGGCGCACTTTGCACTGACGCCAGCGTCAATACAGTTGGTCCAGCACCAGAAACCACGGCCGGTAAACCTGCTCGGCGTAGCGCAGCGATCGCGCGCAAGGTATCGGGCATGACATCTGCCCGTTGGCGCTGGTGCATCCGATCATCTGTTGCGGTGAGCAACAAACTGGGGTCTTGCGTCATGGCGTAAACCATCAAACTGCTTCGAGAAATATTGAAAACTGCATCATCATGTGGAATGCGAAGTGGCAGCAAACCGCGCGCTTTTTCAGTTGGAACTTTAAAGTCTGGAATTGAAACTACTGGCACAACATCGGGATGTACCTCTAACTTCACGGCATGATGTCCAACTTCATTCATCCAAGCAATAGTCATGCCACCCAAAATGCAAGGCGCAATATTGTCTGGATGTCCCTCTAGCTGTCCGGCTAAATTAATAAAGTCTGAAGTCGAGATGCGATCAGCTCCAACCAATTCCCGCGCTAACGCAATTCCTGCCACGATAGCTGCCGATGACGAACCCATCCCGCGGGCATGTGGGATTTGATTATTAGCAACTAACTTAAGGCCAGGCACGCTTTCATTAACCAATTCCAGCCCTTTTCGAATTGAGCGCAGCACTAGATGCTTTTCATCTGTTGGTAACTCAGCTTGACCTTCACCAGAAATTATTGCCTGATCTGGCCCATCAATAACCTCAACAGTTAATTGATCATAGAAACCAAGAGATAAACCCAACACATCAAAACCAGGTCCCAAGTTAGCGCTAGTAGCAGGGACATGAACTGATGCGCGGGTAGCAGCAAGCATGATTAATTCGCTAAACCTAATTGGATTGCAGCAGCCTTAGCATCAACTGCAACTTTAATTGGTTGCGCTGCACCTTCTAGCGCCCATTGCGGATCTTTAAGGCCATTTCCAGTTACGGTAATAACAATTTCTTGACCACGATCTAATTTGCCCGCTTGATGCAATTTGATTAAACCAGCGACCCCAATTGCACTTGAGGGTTCAACAAATACGCCCTCTCGACTTGCCAATAAGTGGTAAGCCGCCAAAATCTCGTCATCAGTGCAGGAATCAATCAACCCACCTGAGTCATCCCGAGCTGCAACAGCTTGCTGCCACGATGCTGGGTTACCGATGCGGATGGCAGTTGCGATGGTCTCTGGGTTATCGACTTTTTTGCCAGTGACAATTGGGGCAGCACCAGCTGCTTGGAAGCCAAACATTCGGGGAAGTTTTAGATGGGTTCTATTGCGAGAATATTCTAAGTAGCCCTTCCAGTACGCGGTAATGTTTCCAGCATTACCCACTGGAAGCACATGAATATCAGGCGCATCTCCAAGAAAATCAATTACTTCAAATGATGCCGTTTTTTGGCCATCAATTCGATACGGATTAACACTGTTTACTAACTCAACTGGATAGTTATCTGCCAAGTCTTTAGCAAGGGTTAAGCAATCATCAAAGTTTCCTTGTACTTGCAAAATTTGTGCGCCATGAACTACTGCTTGCGCCAACTTGCCCATTGCGATTTTGCCATCGGGTACTAATACTGCACAAACCATGCCTGCTTTAACCGCATAAGCCGCAGCTGAAGCAGAAGTGTTACCAGTGCTTGCACAGATTACCGCTTTCGCGCCTCGTTCTGCGGCTTTGCTAATTGCCATAGTCATGCCACGATCCTTGAAGGATCCAGTTGGGTTTGCGCCTTCAACTTTCAACCAGACGTTATTTCCGAGCATCTCGCTGAGCACGCAGGCATAAACTAACGGCGTACCACCTTCGCGCAGCGTCACTACTGGAGTTTGTTTATTAACTGGCAAGAAGCTTCGATACTCCTCAATCACACCGCGCCATTGATGGCTTCCAGTTTTCTTAAACAGCCTCATTCGCCGCGTTCGCCTTCTACTCGCATCACACCAATTACTGAATCAACCACATCTAATTTAGTAAGACCAGCTAATGTCTGTGCTAGCGCAGCATCGGTTGCCTTGTGGGTACGAATGATTAGAGAAGCATCACTGCCGTGACCATCCTGATGTAGGACTTGAATGCTGACATCATTATCGGCAAAGACACTTGCAATTTTTGCTAACACGCCGGGTCGATCTGCCACTTTAATATGAATGTAATACCTAGTTCGTGCATGGGAAACATCCATTATCTTCAAATCGGCATAACTGGAATCACCAGGACCGATTCCGCCAGTGACTCGGTTACGCGCAGCTGCCACAACATCCCCAAGCACAGCAGATGCAGTTGGTGCACCTCCAGCGCCTCTGCCAAAGAACATTAGTTCACCAGCAGACTCTGCTTCAATAAAAACTGCGTTAAAGGCATC
>WLEH01000037.1 GCA_009704345.1 Actinomycetota bacterium
ACGTTGGATCCTTAAGTTGAGCGTGCTGCGAACAAAACCAAGTGTATTGGTTCTAAGGTCAGGGGCTGTGACCAAGCGCAATAGCTCCGTAAGTGGCGTACTGGCCTTGGTTACAACCGTACTCTGCTTCGGTGGGGCATACCCAGGAATCATTGCGGCTGAACAGAGTTTTTCACCTGGCCCGCTAGTACTACTGCGCTCAATGATGGTAACGGCGCTGTTGGCACTATTTGCAGTTTTGATGAAAATCAGTATGCACATCTCGTTTCGAGATTTAATGCTGACTGCCGCAATTGGCCAGCTTGGCATTTCAATGTATCAATGGTTTTTGTATGAAGGTCAACAAGTTTCCAGTGCTGGCACAGCAGCAACGGTAATAAACATGGCACCAGTAGTAACGCTGCTCGCTTCCACATTCTATTTAAAGGAAAAAGTTCCACTGCGACGTTGGCTAGGTGTTTGGCTCGCCGTTGCTGGCGTCGTCGTACTTGGTTTTTCTGGTAGCACCACCGATAGCACTGGGTTGCCACTATTGATAGTTGCCGCAGTTGGGCTTGGTTTGTATTCAGTTTTTTTAAAACCACTAGTGGTGAAATATCACCCATTAAGCATAACCTTGCATGCCACCTGGCCAGGTGCAATTTTGTTTAGTTGGACAGCACCGACACTCTCAGATCAAGTGCAAACTGCAACTCAAACTGCTTGGCTTGGTGCGCTAGGACTAGCAGTTGTGGTTTCAGCTGGCGGATATGTGGCTTGGGCAAAAGCGGTACAACTTCTTGAAGTTTCTCGAGCAACAATTGTTTATTACTTGGTACCGCCAGTTGCCATCTTTTACACTTTTGTGTTGTTTGGGCAAAAGCCTTTACCGCTGGAATATCTGGGAATCCTAATTGTTATCGCTGGTGTTGCTATTGCACTTACAGGGCGTAAAGCAAATGTCTAATCAAGAGCGGGACTGCCTGTTACTGGTAAATCCAATCTCTGGTGGTGGAAAGGCATTAAAGAAATATCAACACATTGCCAATCAATTAGCAGAAAGTGGCTATCAAGTTCGAACCCATATTTCAGTTAATGAGACTGATTTAATGAAACAAGTTCAAACAGTCATTGAGCCAATCATCTTCTTACTAGCAGGGGATGGTTCGCTCCGAGTGGCAGCGGAAGTTATTGTGAAAAATAATCTCAAGGTGCTATTAGCGCCGCTCCCAGCAGGGCGCGGCAATGATTTTTGCGCTGTACTTGGTATTCCGAAAGATCCGATAGCTGCAGTCAATCATGTAATTCAAACTCCTACTGAATTAAGTGTTGATGTGATTTCAGTTAACGATGAGCGAATTGCGCTTGGTGCAGTAAGTATTGGAATCGATGCGAAGGCTGCTGGTATTGCTTTTGACATTCAACAGCAAGGGAATACCTGGCTGCGAGGAGCGCCGTTGTATGTTCTCTCCGCCCTTAAGGCATTGCGTGGCTGGAGCAGCATTCCGATATCAGTTTCAATTGATCAGCAACCATTTCAGAGTCAAAACATCTGGCTATTTGTGGTTAGTAACTCTGGCCAATTTGGCGGAGGGATGAAAATTTCACCCACCTCGAAATTAAATGACGGCAAATTAGAGATTATTTCAGTTGGCGAAGTTACAAAATTTGATTTCATCAAGACGTTACCAAAAGTGTTTTTTGGAAAGCATCTAAATCACCCAAAGCTTGAATTGTTAAGTGCTGCGGAAATCGCAGTCAACTCACCCCGAGCTATTTTGACTTTTGCTGATGGTGAGCCTATTGGACATACGCCGTTATCGATCAAAGTAATTCCAGCAGCGTTAAAGATCCTGAAATAACAATTGGGTGACAGTTTCCTGTCACCCAATTGCACGGGTTGAGACTTCCGCGATTCGCCCGCGGTCTCCTGCCCCCGATACTGCGAATCAAACTAGATGCCGATCTCATCTCGATACCCGGGGTGCCAATCGATTGTGTCCAAACCTCAAGTAATGGTTGAGAGATATCAAAAATTTACATTCAAAAGTATTGACAATTATTTTCTGAAGGAGTTTTCTAGGCCTACGCATCAACTGGATGGCTATCGCCCACGAAAGTGGAGGCTAATCCCGCGAATAACTGAATCATTCAACCTACGTTCCTTGGCGACAAGATGAGTGTTAACCGAGTGAAGTTATTGGAGATGAGAGCGAAAGCTCTCACACAGTTGTTACCGATCGAAAGATCAGGAAGACAACGAGGCAGATGCGGCAAAACCCCCTCGGGCGAATCGAGGGGGTTTTGTACTTCTCCGAACTTTACTTTTTGACTCCGATGAATTCGTGGATTGAACGGCCAGCATCTAGCGCGCGTCGTTCAAATTTGGTGACTGGTCGCCAAGTTGGTCGCTCTACTAACTCAGAGACAATAAGTCCATCAGTGTTAGATAGCACTTTACGCATTTGCACGCCATAGTCATCCCAATCGGTGATGGTATGAAAAATGCCACCCGGCTTGAGCTTAGTGAGTAAGAAATCCACGATCTCTGGTTGAATGATGCGGCGGCGATGATGTCGAGTTTTTCGCCAGGGATCGGGAAACCAAATACGAAATTCCGCAACAGACTCATCTGGTACTAATTCATTAATCACATCAAGGGCATCTTTAATGACTACTTTGATGTTGGTAAGTTCTGCTTCTGCTGCCTTATAAATCAAACTTCCTACACCGGGAGTGTGCACTTCCAAGCAAATCAGAAAATCATTAGGGTTAGTAGCTGCCAACGCTAATGCAGCCTCACCCATGCCGCTGCCAATCTCAATTACGATACGTTTACTTGGCGCAAGCTGATTAAAATCCCATGGCGTACTTGGCATTTCATACTCTGGCAGCAAATGCTCTAGCGCATACTTAGCGCCAGTTGATGGTCGCGAGCGTCTAGGATGAAAAGTGCGAAGGTCGTTTAGCATTTAGTACAAACTCTTTTTAATAACCGATACTGGGTGGTTTGCCACCGTTGCTGTTCGCAGAAATTCCCAATCCATTTTCTGATACCACTGCAGTTTGTTTTCAGTGTATGCGAAAACTTCGCGATAACCCAACGCGACAGCATGATCCAATAACTCATGCACAATCATTCGGCCAGCGCCTAATCTTCTGTGCTTTGGTGTGACAAATATTGCTGCTAACCATGGTCCCGGCTCATTTGAGCCTGGCAGCTCATCATCTGAAACCAATGAACCGATCCCAATTAACTTGGTGCCCAGCAGTGCTGAAACAGTGACCGGCAATCCTGATCGGAAATCGCCGGTCTTGTATAAGTTTAGGTACCACTGTGCGGTGTCGTTCGGAAATGAGTCTCGCCAAGCTTTGATACTCCATGCTGCCGCCAGCGATCGGATCGCTCGATCTGGCGGCAGTATCGACACTGTAATTGGGCTCATGAGCCGATCTTGCCAAAGATAGGCCAAGATTTGGTTATGGCAGGCAGCGATTATGCGTATCCGCCCCCATCTGACGGTAGACCGTTTCGGTTGATGATGGGGCTGCGAACCATGCCAGCAGAAAATTGGATCGAGACTGGACCTGAGTTAACCGGGCAACTGCTAGAGCGAGAGCAGTTAATCTCAACCAAGCGCGCACAGGTGTTTGGCGAACTGCCGGGTTATCAAGATCCTGCAACTAAGTTCGCGGAATTGATTCTGGATAATCTAAATGAATTTCACGCTGCGGAATATCTAGTATCAAAAGACAGCGTTGTAACTCATTTACCATCACAGCGCACAGTTGATGTTTTTCAAGATCATCCATTTTTGCAATTGGCTAAAGTAATTGGTGAAGATTTATGTTTAATTTCTAAGGTAGAAAATCAATGGCTGCTCACCGCAGCTGCGGTAATTTATCCATCTCGATGGCAGTTAGCTGAAAAGCTGGGGAAGAATCTAGATCAAATTCACAATCCAGTTCCTGGCTATCAAGAAGTTCTGCAACCGGCAATGAGTCTTACCTTTGATAAGTTGAGTTCAGATCGGCAAGTGTGGCGGCTTAATTGGGCGCTGCATCAGGAACCAATCCTTCATCAACCAACTGCTGAATCGCAAACTGCAAATCCGGCAGATTACTGGTGGCGAACTGAGCGTCAGACTTTGACCAAGTTGGTGGATGGCGACCATGTGTTATTCACCATTAGAAATCGAGTTGAACCGCTAGCACAGCTATTGGCTCAGCCAGCGAATGCTCATGCATTTGCGCAGACGTTACAAACCATGACGCCAGAAACCATTGCCTATAAAGGGCTGACTAAAGATCATCAGGCGCTAGTTGATTATTTAATGAGTCGGCAGATCAGTTAAAAGTGCTGCTGCAAGTGCAATTTCATGATCTTGTAGCGAATTAAGTTGTTGGCTTGGATAGTTATCCACCGAATCAGCAAATGGATCATCGAGCAACTTGATGCCAGAGAGTTCTTGCAACACAGCTTGGCCACAAATAGGCGAGTAGACGGCGTTGTAGCCACCTTCATGGGTCATCAGAATTCGACCTTGCGCAACTTCAGCAGCAACTTCCATTAATTGCTTTGTTAACTCGGTGTAGCCAGATGCAGTTAATAGCATCCGACCTAGCGGATCAAAGACACATGAATCAAATCCAGAGGCAACGAAAATTAGTTCTGGTTTGAATTTTCGAAGCGCTGGAATCACTATTTCAGCAAAAACTTTTTGATAGCCCGCATTTCCAACACCGGCTGATAACGGGATGTTCAAGTTGGTGCCAAATCCGCTATTTGATCCTTGCTCCTCACGCAATCCAGTGTGGTGAGGATAGAGACGATCTTGGTGGATTGAGATAGTTAACACGGTTGGATCATCGTAAAACACATCTTGGGTCCCGTTGCCATGATGCACATCCCAGTCAATAACTGCGATTCGACCAACATTATGTTTTTGTTGGGCATACTTAACTGCAATGGAACCATTTGCAAATAGGCAATATCCCATTCCCTGATCAGGTATGGCGTGGTGTCCTGGTGGTCGAACTAAGGCGTAGCCATTAGTGATCTCGTTTCGATAAAGGGCATCTACCATTTCCAAAATCCCACCAACACCCAATCTGGCAATTTCATACGCACCCTTGCCAAATGGAGTTGTCAAATCACCAGCATCACCGCCGAGCCGAGTTTCAGATTGTGTTTTAATGTAATCAATATGTCGTTGAGTGTGAACTAGTCGCAGTTCTGCTTCAGTGGCTAATCGGGGCTCGATTCGCTTGAGATGCTTTATCAATCCTGAAACCACAATTAGTTCATGAATTCTGCGTTTAGTATCAGCATGCTCGTAGTTTTGATACGGTTGAAGTCCGCGAGCCGGGTCTGCTGGCATATCTCCAACAAAAGTTCCGGTGTCATGCCAACCAAATACCTCGTGATAAAGATATCCAGTAGTTGTCATTTGGTAATTATCCTCGGATAGGAATCAGTGACCATGGCAAAGGCATAACCTGCAATGCGATTTAGATATGAAATGTATCCGATAACGAATTTACTGCCAGTTCCGGAGTATTTACCAGTTACCAGAATGACGATCCAGCTGTAGAGCGTAATTGCATAAACTCCTGGTGTTGCGATTGCTATCACAATATAGTGAGGAATTGCCAATAGCCATTTTACTAATGGTAACCACCGGTTTAACGCTTTTCCTTCAGCAACATCTGGCAGCATTACCTTGATGTCAGTTGATTGGTTGAAGTTTGGATAGTTATCAGTGAGTAAAAAGAAATAAGCATTAGTTTTAGTGGCAAACTCGAGCATGGCATGCGAGAAAACGATCAGCCAAGCCGGATAGGAGTAAAACAGCACCATCACTAGCGCGATAAGCACTGGTAGCGCGCCTGCGCCTTCAAGGGTTGGTGCAACTAGGCTGACGATGAAAATAGCTGGGATTGCCAAGATAGGTCGAAAGAACACTGTCAATCTTCGGCGCAGCCCTAACGTTGGCGTAATCGTGGTATCTACTTCAGTGCGCAACGCCCACCTCCTAGTTCAGTTAGGCACAGCCTAATCGTGGTGGCAACTTGTTCGAACTCCTAACTGGGAATATGGTGGGCTCATGGCTGATTTTTCATTTGACATCGTAAGCAAGGCTGACCGGATGGAAGTTGACAATGCTGTCAACCAAGCCGTTCGCGAGATTGCTACCAGGTTTGATTTTAAGAATACGGGTGCTGAAATTGAATACTCCGGCGACAAAATCAAAGTCACCGCAGATACTGAAGAGCGATGCAAGGCTGCGCTTGATGTCGTAAAGGACAAGTGGGTTAAGCGCCAGTTATCTCTTAAGCAACTTGATACCAGCGAGCCGCAATTGTCGGGAAAAACCTACTCAATTGTGGCTACCATTAAAGAAGGCATTTCGAGCGAGAATGCTAAGAAGGTTAGCAAAGTTATTCGAGATGAGGGTCCTAAATCTGTGAAGTCACAGATTCAAGGAGATGAGTTGCGAGTTTCAAGTAAAAGTAAAGATGATCTGCAAGTAACGATGGCGCTAATCAAAGCGAAAGACTTTGACTTTGCAGTCCAGTTTACAAACTTCAGATAATTAAAAGCAAATCTTGAATTCAAGCGTTACTGATTCGCCGGGATCTAAGATCTGATGTTTCTCTAATTCGATCGCATTGGGCGGAGCTGATTGTGGTTCGATGCAAAGGGCGTCTGTTGGCGCTGAGTAAATCACCCAGTAAGGAAAGTTGCTAAACAATTCAAGTTCAAGCAAATTTCCCCAGCGTAATTTAATTTTGGGTTCAGTTCCAATAAAGCAATCATCCCAAGGTAGCGGTTTTGGCGGCGCAATTGTCTTTGTTGCTACTTTTTCGTTATCTCTAACATACATCTGACTAAAGTCCGCAGTTAATTGAATTTCTTCTGAGTTAATTTCCTTGCGGAACCAGGGATGAAAGCCAACCCAGCTGGGCATTCGATCTATCGCGGTTAACGAAATAGTCATAATTATCGTGTCATTCTCTAATTTAAAACTTTGACTTAAGTTGCCGCGAAATGGCCAACCTTCAGCAATATCTGTTGAGATTTGACAGGCAGTATAAGACTGCTTATCGATGTTCCAAGATTGATAAACTGCTGTACCGTGCAACGCATTAGGTGGGTCGGCTAAATTTTCTAACTGATAATTATTACCATCGAATTCAAATTTGCCGTGCCTAATCCGCCCGGCATAAGGCGCCATCGGAAAACTGCCATAGCCAAATATGGATTGCTCAGCATTGAATTTTTCATCTCGAAGTAATTCATAACCATCAATCACCATAGAAGCAATCCGACCTCCATCTGCGGGGTCTATGACCAAAATGGCTCGATCGGATGAGAGCGTAATCATTACTAGTTAAGAAGTTGCGCCAGTTTGAAATGACTTAAATGCAGCAAATGCTCGCGGCCCATAAACAGTGCCAGGACCGCCCATCATTTGAATACAAACCCCAATTAATTCTGCCACTTCTTGTTCGGTGGCACCTTTTACTGCAAGCCCGCGGGCATGAGATGCAATACAGCCATCACAGTGACTAGCGATTGCAATTGCCATTGCGATAAATTCTTTAGTCTTTGCATCAAGCTCGCCGGGCTGATTAGCTGCCGCAGATAACTTGGCAAATGCTTCGTAAACATCAGGAATGAGCGCTCGTAATTCGCGCCCCAGCGGAACTAATTCGGCCAAAACATTCTTGCCGTGGTCGTGGTGGTG
>WLEH01000038.1 GCA_009704345.1 Actinomycetota bacterium
AACCAATGGGCCATAAGCGAGGCTATTTTTGGTGCTTGTATGTGGTCGGTTTTAGTTTTATTATAAAGAAGTCTAGCGGTTCTTAGTAATAATCCGCGTTAAGTTCGTGGTGTAGGGCGTCTGTGCATCGTGTCATATCCCTCCCACGGCTATTTCCCGCGCAATAATCCCATTATCAATATTATATTTGCTGCTGCTTGGGCCAAGTGATCGCCTGTGTCGCTTTCGCCTATAGACATTAAATGGCGTATGGCTGCGGCTACATAACGCTCTGGCGTACCGTTCTTCCAGTTATACCGCCCATATTTATTTCCACCATATTCTAGTGCCTTGCAAATGGCTTCAAACTCTGGCGCAAAGTCAATGATATACGACATATCTGTCTTGCCCGTATCGTCTTTCTTAAATTGTGTCATCTGTGTAACCCTGAATTGCTTTGATGTATTCTATTATGGCATTTTTCACATATTGGAACGCATTTTGATATTTCATCTTTTATGTCTTGCCATTCAAATCCCCATCTAACCATTGTACCTACGGCCATAAATTTATCAGAAGGGTCGTAATGATGAAACTGCAAATGGTATTTGCCTTTGCAACACATACACTTTAAGTTTTCTTTGTAATCAAAATATAATTTGTATGTGCTATTTTGATCTTTTTCGATGTTTTGTTGATCCATGTTGAATAAATACCTCTTTTTTATCGTAGAAAAAAGCAACAAAAGAATCGCCACCGCAATCTGGGCATACGATTTCTCCCATGTGAAAAGGTGTTCTGATGGTAGATGTATAAAAAGCCTCACCGCATTTATCATTAAGGCACTTAAAGTGGCATGGTTCTTCTTTACGAAGATCATCCAAAAATATGACTTCTAATGTTTTTCTAGCCATACATCGCCTCCAACTTTGGTAGTGATATTGCCTCGTGGTCTTGTATCTTACCTTGATATATCTCTAACCTTACCACACCATGCCACCAAGCTGTACCTGTTACCACATAATCTGGTTTATAACCCTCTGGCATTGTACAGCCTCCGACAACAGACGTGATCCATTGGTCATTACCTAGCTTTGCCTTCCTGTCGAAAGCAAACCCGTGTGTATGACCACAGACAGTATCTTTGATCGCATCTCTTGTTATTCCAGACGCAAGATTGACGCCGCCCATCGGCTTGCCAGCTTTTAATGGTATATGGATGAAATCAACACCGCCAAAATCCACATACTTGCCAAACTCGTATGTTGTCCAGCCAAAATGTTTGAAAACCTCGTCGCGACCTTCTTCTGCTATGCCGTACAGTTCGGGATGAGCGTCAACGTACAGCTTAGGCCAGCTCCCGTCATGGTTCCCATATGTCATGTGCCAATCGTTACGGCCCGACTCCTCGGTCAATATCTGGACCCCTTCATAAAGGCAGTCTAGGTCTTTCTTTAGTGATGGCTTAGTACGTCCCTTTAGGGTCCAGTTAGGTATGTGATGGCACAGACTTTCGCAGTCCCACAGGTCTCCGCCGTGGATAATAAAATCGGGCTTAGTATCTTTAATGTATTTTCCGATGTGACGAAGGTGATTAGTCGGTAGTCCTATCTTTAAGTGCGTGTCTGTCATGTAAAAAACCGACACTGGTTTGCTAAATTTAGCTTTCAGGTCGGCTTCGTATTGTGATTTTAACTTTATATATGGTATGTTTTCTTTTTGGGTGGTCGGCCTAAAGCCACCGTATTTGGCAAGTAACTGTCGTATGTCAGTTATACCATCTGCCATTTAATCTCCCAAGCACCATGGCATGATACCACAGTGCTTAGGATTGTCAAGTTAGAAAGGCTCGTCGTTGGTCTTAAACTCTTTTGGTTTTACTGTAATACGGAACCAAGGCATGCCATTTTTATCTGTATTTGGTGATCCATCTTTCTTTTTATCGTACACGCTCACCCAGTATTCTTTTCCCTCTACGTTCAAAGTACCTGAATAAGAATCGTACTTATCGCTCTTGAAGGCTGCACCTGTATTTGTGTTATCGTATTCAGTCATTATAGTTCTCCATCAATTTGTTTAATCTTTAAAGACAATGCCTTTTTAAGTTTTGCATGTGTCTCTGGCTCGTTTTGCTCTAACCATGCAAGCTGTTCTTCAAACAATATCAAGTCAGAATCATAGCTGTATTCTTTCGAATATGTTTTATTGCTTGCTGCTAGTGTTTTTCTAAAATGTGTAGTACACTCTTCTACTGTACGGCCATTTTGGAAAGTTATTGTACCTTGTTCGGTTTCGGTTGCATCGACGGGGGAGACGTCTACAGCATCAACGGTTATTACCTCTACCTCACTTAATTCGGGACTGGTACTTGCCCCGCCGTCTGAAATTAAAGCATTAAGGCGGTCTTGGCCTTTAGCTGTTACCTCTTGTATGTCTGGCATATCATGGAATGTTTCTGCCTCGTCATACTCCCCGCCAAACTCTTCTGGAAAAGCCTTGCGTAAAGCTGCCGCCTCAGCGCATTTTTCCATCATGAAATATGGCTTTTGCTGCCACGTTGGGTTAGGTGCATCGCTCATAGGGTTCATGCGAGCGTATGTTTCTGACCATCGCACCTGTGCTGTGTATGGACAGCGAATACCCTGTACCATACGATAGACAGTAACCTTGCAGAATGTTGGCGCAGAGACCTCCATCTCTCCAGTTTCATATGCCCCGCTATTGTAGTTTTTCTTCTTAAACTTGTATTTCTTAGTCACCTCATCACCATAAACTGCTTCGTCTTGGCCTGCATAGGCATTTGTACGGTGAGCGGTAGTGCGATCTAGATTGATAGATGGAACGTATGTGATCTTATTGCCGTACTTAATTGGGTGTACTGGCTTACGCATAACATCTAGGCCACGACTCTTGCAATAAGAGTAGATCATTGACAGTACTTCTGGAGAATTGTCTGGGTATAGCATTTGCATACCTTCGTAAATTTCAGCACTGATGCCTTTTTCTGATATAATTGCTGGTAAGTTCATTGTTATTCTCCCTTAATTCTAATGATACGTTTGGTTACTGTGGTTGCTTCTCTTGCCTTGTGGTTCTCTACCTGTGTCTTGGCTGTCAGTACACCTTCTGTACCATACAGCACAATCTCAGCATCCTCAATCTGCTGCTTAATGCTGGCATCCAACACAGATATTTGCTTCTCAAGATCACGCGACTGAGCGCGTAATGACTTTAGCTGTGATACCTGCAAGGCAAAATCCTCATCAAAGCGTTTGTCAATTTCCTTTTTATCTTCAGAGTACAGATATAACTGCTTTGCTAGTGCAGCAGACTTTAAGGTCACTGATGGCTCGTCACGCGCCTCTAACATTACAAAGAAGTCCTTAGCCCGCTGGATAAGCTCCTTGCAAAAAGCCTCGTTAAAGTCACGATGGTATGCTATGACGCGGCGATCGGCATACTTGACTAAACAAATAATGGTCTTAGTACCAGTGCAAAGCATTTCTTGCTGTAGCTGTGACTCGATGTACATGGGAAGGTTATCAGACTCGTAACGCTGTGTCGTGCTTTTGATCTGTACGAATTGACCGTCTTGGTCCACATAGTCAGGGCTTGCCCCAAGGTTCACGTCCTCAAGGTAGTAATAGTCCGTTACTTTGGATAGATTCATACCTAGCTTTTCAGTAGCATACTCGGCAATCAGGCTTTCTTCCTTTTTACCCCACCACATTGCATCATTCTCATCCTGCACCTTGCCGCTAAGGATGCGGTGATATAGGCTGAATAGGTCGATGTATTCGTGTTGTCCGAACAGTGCGGCACACTCGCTTGCCCCAATGCGGTTCTTGCGTAGTTCGTGCCAATGGGCTTCGTTATTGATTGATGTTTTCATGTTTTATCTCCCCAGATAAGTTGTTAGAGTTTTATTATAGGCCATTGTTTATATCCTGTCAATAACAATAGAGTGGCAAACCCAATTATTATTTCCAATTCTTTTATCTACCATCTGGTGTGACACCATTGATATAATACTTGCATCCCAATTTGGTCTTAATTGTTTCTCGATACGGTAAGAGTCACGTGCCAAATATAGACGTTTCGTTGTGTCATCATACTCCACTCCCATGATCTTAAACTCAGAAGCTACAGATTCAAACTTATTAGAATACTCCTCACCCTTCTTAATCATTTGTATGTAGTCGGCAAGCGTGACAGATATATGTGTTCTCTTGTCTGCATCATAGAACTTAATATACAGGCGAACAATGAAGTCGATAGCGTCTTGCGTTCTCTTGTCTGCTCGATTATCCATTAAAATGTTAATGTCTTCTAAGCTGAACAGGTCATACTCCAACACTAAATCATCTGGCACACCTCCGTGTTTTAATGTTACGAATCCAGCAAGCAAAGGTGCTATAGTACCAACTATACGTGCGTCAAACATATTTGTAGTGTACCAATCAACAATTTTTTGGTAGTTAGTGATAAACGCATTAACATTGTTATAGCAAAACCACCATAGTTTTGCTGGCAAGTTCTCGATCTTTTTCAAAGGTATGAAATACTTTTGTGAGTATGACTGACGAATCTGTGCTAATGCGGTTGGATCATCTGTCGTCTTGTTCGGGATAACAATCATACGGCTTGCAACTTGTCCATCTAGCTTAGGAAAGTTTACAGACGAAAACATGCACGAAAAGCGCGGCAAATATACATCACCAGTCTTCTCTTGGTTTCCTTGTGCATTTCCGTTGTGTTCGTTGTTATCATAAGATATCTTTAATATCTCCTTTAGCTTCTCAACCATAGAGCTAGAATCCTCATTACCACGATCCTTGATGTTCGACTCGTCCCAGATCAAGGGTGATGCCCGACCGCCAACAGTTTGCTTCAAACCAGCAATCGTACTGGTAGCACCAGATATTTCTGCTGCAATTCCTTTAAGCACAATTCCGTTCATAATCTCTTTCGACATAAAAGATTTACCACTACCATAGACACCTTGTATCCATATGTGTGGCCTTCTGTGGTTCAGCCCAGAAAGAATAGAAGAAACTGCCCATCCTAGTATGCATTTTCTATGCTGCAATAATCCTGTAGAGCTGTGCATGATAGCATTTATAAGCAGTGTCCTTTCATCATCACTAAGGATTTCTGGAGACAATACAGGGTTAAAGTCATATTTTGTTATACATGCCTCATAAGTAGACTCTCCATCATAATCACCAAAAGATACTGGCTTACCATTCACAATTAAACATTTACCTATATTTGCAACCACATTGTTGTTGTCTATATAGATGCCAAACTGTTTTGACTTCCTTAGGTCATACATACCCTTCTCTTGCGCCATAGACCACAGGCGTGAGAAGCATTCTGTCTCATTAACGCCATCTTTCTGATTAACGCCAGCAAACCTTTTCCAAAAGTCTAGGTTATTATAAATAGTAAGCAGTTTATTTGTATCAAATCTTGTACCAATCATGCGAACAACGCCGTCCTCGTGCGATTGTATGAAGATGTTGTCTCCAACCCCATAACCCAACACTTTGAAAGCGTATCTTGCTAGATCTAATACTTGATTTTCTTCTGTAGCAGGAAGGTGTTCGGCAGAGTTGAATACCTCAATATTGTCTAACAAACTTGCAATATCCAAGCCCTTTTCAATAGCATCTGCTGCGTCAAATCCCTTCTGCCAAGAAGGATTGTTCTTAATCCACCCTATTACATTTAAGTTATTAGACTTAGCGCACTTGCTTGCTCCCTGCATTGCTTTAACGCCAACCTGATCATTGTCAGGCCACATTATTATATCACGATTAACAATCGCCGACATGTCTGCGTTATCAAATTGGCTGGATCCACCAGCTACAGTTATCGCAGAATATGGTAGATTATGCTTTGTGATATATTCCTGCAAAGCAATACACGTCTTTTCGCCCTCGACTAAAACCAATGTATTGCTTACATCTCTTGTTGCTTGCCAGAGATTAAAAACAGCACCACCAATCCCCTTTAATTGAACTCTGCCATTTGTCCGCCGAGCCTGTAAAAATTGTTTTTCTTTCTTACCAGATGAATTAACTGTTGATAAATTAAATCTAGCAACATAGCCAATTACTTTACCAGTCTCGTTATGGTACACGTATGTCTCGAAACTTTCTATATCTGAACCCCAAGGCTTCTTTTTTGCAGCTTGGTAAATTTCAGGGATAGATGGACACTTTGTAGAAACTATCTGCTGTACGGACATATCAACCCCAATTATCTAAGATGTATTCTGCTGCTTCATGGACATTTTTAAGACCACGATTTATCATCACAAAGTGAAGCATATCACCAGTGGCACGTGTAGGTGTATTCCCAGCATCACACCACCCGCCAGCCTTAGTGCCCGTACGGTATATCCACATAGAGCCGCCTTTACTGCCATGTACATCACCAATAGACCATACATTGCCAGTACACTTAGCGTTAGGCGCAAGATTTCTGACGATACTGTCAAGATTTGAAACAGCTACTTTCCTTGCAAGGTCATATATCCCGCGTAATTCTCTTTCTAATATTTCCAACTTCTCGCTGCGTGGCATCCTTAATTGGTTCAATGCCGTCCCATTTTGCAACATAGTAAACTCCCCTTTGTTCTGTTACGTTCTTTTCAAAAATCTTCTGTTGTGGTGACTGAACACCCTTCCCAGTCTTAGCCTCTATTGCAATAAACTTACCATTCCATACACCCAATATATCGGAGCTACCCTTGTGTCCGTACTGTATATAGTGTCCCTTAATAGATTGTACCGATCCTGTTTCATTCGCCCAAACATATGCACCAGCTTCTGATAGTGCCAATATCATATGGTTCTTTAGTAATTTATGCGCCTGATGCTTGTCCATTAGTCTTCTTGCTTTTCCATGAGTTCTTCCATGCGTGGTATGCCCAGCCAGACTTATATCCCTTCAATTTAGCATACGCCTGATAGTCCTCATAGCTACTTAATGTAGCTATCTCTTTGCGGATACGTACTATATCTTGATTTCGCTCGTATTCTTTAAGCTCTCCCTCGATTCGCTGCTGCTCTTTTTCTTTCTCTTGTGCTTCAAATCTATCATAACCGCACTTGGGGCATAGTTTTAACCGAGATCCGTGGGCGGTGTCGCAACCTAGACAGCGTATGTATACAGGCTCTGACGCTTCTGACGCTTTCTTCTTAGCCTTTAGACTATCAGCAATAATACCAATAATATCTCTGTCATCTGACGGATGCCCCATCTTGTGGCCATAAAATTCATTGTTAGCATTCCCAAAATGATCAAAGATATATGCCACTGGCTTGTTCTCTGCCCTACGCTGCACACGACCACACGCCTGTACCCAAGTTACAAGTGACTTGGTGACCTTAAGAAAAAACATGGCAACCACGTTCGGTATATCCACCCCCTCGCCAAGAAGTTGCGCGTAGCACACAATCTTTGTCTCTCCCGACTCTAGCCTCGCCAATGCTTCTTGCACGTCTTGGTGGGCCATTTGTCCGTGTACTGCCTCGGCTTTGTATCCAGCGTCCGTAAACATCTGCGCCGTATCTTGTGCGTGCCTAATTGTCATACACTGGGCTAGTGCTGGCTGGTTCTCACAATACTTTCGATACTCTGCAACACAATCCCCAACCATGACCTTCTGGTCATCTACTGACAGCAATGCCAGAACTTGCTCATCGTTGTAATCGCCGCCAATCGTGCCAAC
>WLEH01000039.1 GCA_009704345.1 Actinomycetota bacterium
CGTTGATCACCCTAAGCCTTAGAGAAAGTGATGAGTTGTGGCTGGGTGTTGAAAACATTTTTGCCGAGGATATCGGATGCGGCGGTGACTGGCCATTCATCTCCATCATCTTCTACTATCATCATAACGACATCATGTGGGAGTGATTCGCGTAGGAGGCGGCTGATACACATGTCGCTCATGAGCACTTGTTTCTCGCTCATTCTATTGAACCACCCCCAGATATCGCGTCGTAGTATATCATCGGGCATGAGTACCATCCGGCATTTCTCCGGGAAGGCCACTTCATTTTGAGAGAGGAGATTCTCGATGCTGACGGGTCGCCCCGTGGCGGTGCGTGTTCCGTCTAGTCCTCCCGGGAGGATCATAATGGAATCGCGGTTCTTGCGTATTTCCTGTGTGACGATATACTGCTCTGACTGTCGGAATTCATAGCCGGATGCGAGTTTGTTGTTATAGAAGGCGCCGATGGCATCCGCGATTCGGGCGGCGATAGCGGACTTGGGTCTCACCGCAATAACATCGGTATTTACACGGTCATCATCACCGAGACATACAGCGGTGGATGAGTCACATCCGATCACGGCCATCTCGCAGCTCTCGGTAAGAAGAGTGATATCATACATGGATTCTAGACAGACACAGGTGGGTGTGATCCAGGTACCACCGTATTTTGCGAGGAGGGACCATTTGATCCAATCCCGCAACTCTTCTTGGTGTTGGATGTCCGACGGAGTGAATGTGATCTCCGGTAGATAGAGACTGAGATTAGTGGGAGTAACTATATGAATATTGTATTCTGGATTCTGGTTTACTATAGAGGATACGCAGAGGTTGACCCAGGGGAGATTCACGGCATCCATTTTGCGACTGCCGAAGTCTGCCCAGTTGCGTGAATTAGTAGTGGGATAGACAAATATCCACATTACTGGTCTCCCCGTAAAGAGAGGTATCATCGTCTCGACATCCGCCTTCTGTGGTCGATCGGTTTTGCCCCAGTGATAGACGAAATAGTATAGTATAGCCAACCACAATAGGGCGAAAATGAACGTTTCTGTAAGCATATTTATATCACGCCATATTATTATTGTCCGAGCCGTCGTCGCAGGAGTTTCGCCCTCTCTTCGGCCAATCGGTTCTGTTCTTCCCACGCTCTTCGCCGGGCTTCTTCTTGGCGCATCACCTTCTCTTCCTCTGCTTTTATTCGCGCCCTCTCGTGTTCCCCGTAGAATGCTATGGGTGCGGAGTATTCGCGTTTATAGGATGTATAGGATCGGTCGGGGGCTGCCGCCGCTGCTCCGGCGCTGATCATAGAGGATGCGCTGTGGGCGTCGCGTACATCGGTGAATGCGAGTTGATTCCCGCCGATACCGATGACGCGTCCGGCCATATCGGTGGTATGTCGGCCACCACGTTCGAATATTTCGCTATTGCTGTGAGAGACGAGAGAGATGGATCCGGGTACTACTTGGATGGCATCATGTGGTGTGAGTCGCGATGTCATTTTGCGGAACTGTTCATCGAAGTTGGTTTTATTGACGGGTGTGTCGGGTCGGATGATATCTTCGTCGGATTTGAGCCAGGTGGCTGCCTCAGTATCATCGGGGTCTCGCACGTGGGTTTCCATGAAAACTTGATTGAATTTCTGGAGGTTGAATTTGCCTCGCGATTCGAACTTCGACATCACCGCGCGCTTCACCTCTGGATCATCCTCTTTCTTAGTCGTATGTTTCTCGATGGCCGCGCGCATTTCGGCGGGGGTTCTCACCACAGGACGTTTGAGCATATCCTTCTCTAGCCATTTGAATATCTTCTGTACCGTCTGGAAGTCCGCGGCAGTTCCACCTGCGTCCGGATGATATTTGCGCGCCAGATTATAGTATGCTGCCCGAAGTTGTTCGGCGTTATAGCTGGGAGGTAAAGAGAAAAAAGCGAGGGCTTGGGTGCGAAATTCCGCCTCGTTGCTCATATTTCTAGTTATAACTAGAATATGAGGGGTGATAAGGACGTAGCCACTACACGGCCACCAGCTCCCTAGAAATCCTCCTCCGCATCAATAGAGATATCTGGTACCACCAGTCTTTTAACACTGAGACATGCGGCCAATCCTTCTAGAATATGGATACATTCTCCGGCATTATTGAAAACGTGGATCGACGGGAGTTTACTGATGTGATCATAGGAAGTATCTTCGTCTATATCAATATATTCTACGGTGATCGCGGGGTCTTTCTTGGCGACAGCGATATAGTCGTGGAGCTGTTGATCGAGAGTAACACAACTCTTACACCACGGGGCACCGAACTTGCGAATCAACACCATCTTTAGTTATCCAGAATAAAAAATCTCGCCACTATCTACCGACTCCCAGTTTATCTCTCTATCCTATCCTATTTTCTATGTATTTTCGAATGACTGTGTCATTGATCTCGGGGAGAATAGGATCAGTTTCGTAGAAGAATTTGCGCATTAGAGTGAAGAAATGGAATTTGGTGGGGTAGATTTCCGGGTGATCCACCGCGATTCGCTGTATCTCTTTCGGTAGGAGTTTGTGCGAAAATGGCGGGAGAGCGATACAGAGTTGTAGTACCGCGGGGTAGGGTTCGGATTTCAGTGGTGGTGGTATGGGGATGTAGAGTTTATCGGTACAGGGTATCAGGCCGATACCGCGTCGCATGCCGGTGTTGGTGGATGTCATGAGTCGTCCTTGTCGGTTGGATTCGGTGTATGTTATCCTATTGAGGTATCCGCCGAGCCATGTCCAGAGGGGTGGCATATCGTAGGGGTAGTACCAGCTCCATTCCACGCGTTTTTCGATGTAGTAGTTGGCGTTCCATGCGATGGCGTCGATGTATTTCTGGCAGATGTTGTCGATGGTTGCGCCGTCGAAACAGATGTGATAGTACTGTGTCTCCCAGTCGTGGTCATTGGGGGTGAATTCCGGTCGATTATAGATGGGGTAGTATTTCACGTTCTCTAGTTCCCGCTCATAATCGGTGGTAGCTTCGAAGCGTGGTACAAAGGTGGTGTGATAGTGATATGATTTGCGCACCATTTCAGTCTCTTGTCCGGCGAGGTAACGCACGATTCTGTAGAAGAGTCCGATGTTGAGGTAGCCGACCCCGTCTTCTCTTGCTGGTATATAGAGGAATTCGTCGGATGCGGCGAGTGTTTTATAGAGTTCGACGAGTTCACTGATGCCATCGTGGTGTATTTTTATGGAGATGGAGTGGGGGATGAAATCATTGCCCATCATGAAACACATGATCACATAATCTATAATGTAGTTGTGGGCGATCTCTGCCATCGGTTTATCATCGGTAATACACTCCGGATTCATTTCGGATACGATGGCCTGATAGAGGAAACCGATGTCGAGGTAGTCGTATCCCCCGAGATCTTTGGCGTCAGTGCTCTGTGTTTCTCGCATAAGTGTGATAGAACAGTGATTGGTGGCGAGGAGGGAGAGCATGATAAGATCGGCGTCTAGACCGAATATGGTGGCTTTTTCAATTCCGTTCTTGCGGATGTAATCGTAGATCTTGTGTTCGCCTTCGCCATGTTCAGATGCGGGGCTGAGGATAAACTGCGGTTTATCTTCTATGTATGTGCGGAGTTCGCGTTCTATGCGTGCCATGAATTCGGTGCCGGGGGTAATAGCATTAGAATCCCAGTAGGAAAACCGGGTATCCTGGTGGTATTTCCGGGCGAGATCTAGTTTGATCTGTTTCTCTATAACGGTGCGATAACGCCGTAGGCGTTGCTGTTTGATCTTGGCGCGTGGGGCTACACCGTCAATAGCGATGAGAATCACCCCGGTGGGAGCGGAATCCCGGATCACTTTTTCTAGGGCGGCGATGGTTTCGCGGATGACGGTGGTGTAGATTAGATCGGTGTCGGTGATGTCGGACTCCGGGATCAGTTCTATAGCACGATATGCGGATGTGTGAATAAATCCATTGAAATCTAGGAATAGATTCGTGATGGGATCTTTCGGACTCTGGGTGATCAGTCCATTTCGATGTCTGCGCGCCAACCAGGCAAAATAACTCGGAATTCCCATTGTAAATTCACTCACGGTCTAATATTTACTCCTGTATGTCTCTTAAGCTGTAGCGGGCAGTCAATTTATTTCGCGTTCATCTCTTGGGGTTATAGATGACAATTGGCGCGTAAAATCGGGGTGAGGGGTGCGAGTGGATGTGATAGAGTGGGTGTGATAGAGTGGGTGTGTGCGAGTGGGTGTGTGCGAGTGTGTGTGTGTGATAGAGTACGTGTGTGATAGAGTATGTGTGTGATAGAGTGGATGGATACTTGGATTAATTTAGCATTATTGATGGAAAATGTACGCGTTAGATATATAAAAGATTGTCTGAAGACCGTTAGAAAATGTCGAAAGTATCCGCAGCAGCATCCGCGAGTGAGGCGAGAGTGGACGCCGCTATATTGCCTTCTAGATTGATAGATATTAAGACGATTCAGAGTCAGGTGTTTCGTACATTGGTGGAGGCGTTGAAGGAGATAATTACGGATGGTAATTTGGAGATAGATAATACGGGTATTCGTTTGATTGCGATGGATAAGTCGCACACGGTGTTGATTCATCTGCGTTTACATGCCGATAAGTTCGAGTCATTTTACTGTAGCAAGCCGTTGATATTGGGATTGAATATGATAAACTTTTTCAAATTAATAAAGACGGTGGCGAATGATGATACGTTGACGTTGTATGTGGATCGTGCGGATGAGAATAAGTTGGGTATAATAATAGAGAATGCGAGGAAGAATTCAGTGACGACATATAAGTTGAAGTTGATCGAGATTAATGAGGCGACGATTCATATTCCTCGGGTGGAGTTCCCGTCGGTGATTACGATGCCATCGGCGACTTTCCAGAAGGTGTGTCGAGAGATGAGTAATATTTCGGATAAGATAGAGATAACTAGTCAGGGTGATAGGTTAATACTGGGTTGTGATGGTGAGTTCGCCGATCAGGAGACGGTGATGAAAGAGACTACTGATGGAATGCATTTTATGAAACAGGAGAACCCGAAGGATATTATCCAGGGTGTCTTCAATCTAAATCATCTTATCCTCTTTACTAAATGCTCGGGGCTGTGTAATACTATAGAGATATACCTGAAGAATGAGTATCCACTCATTATTCTCTATAGGGTGGCATCATTGGGGGAGATCAAACTCTGTTTGGCACCGGAACTCTCGGCGTAATATGGTGGGTGTCGAGAGACTGTGTGAGACTATGTCGAGACTGCGAGTGGTGTGTGTAATAATCAAATGAAATCCATAAAAAATATCATAATATTTTTTATGGCGGTGGTAACAGAGTAAGAATGATCAAAATAGTAATCCGCCTAGATTCCTATGATCACGCGGGATATTATTTGCGTTTTGGCGGTTGTTGTTGGTATTTCCATGACCCGGAGTTATGTCTATAGCTGTGATCGGAGTCACTAGCAAAGTAGTGTGACCGGTGATGACCTCCGGCACTGGCTGGACTACTTCCGGGGGTTGTACTGGAAAAAGAGCGTGGTGTATCCGAGGATCCCGCCGTGGACGGTGTGTCGAATCCTTTGCCTTCTTTGTGGGGTTTATACTGGATACTTTCTTTGGCGATGAAGGCTGGTGTGTTGATCACGGTGGTATCAGTGACTTTCGCATCCCGGTTCCAAATCTTGATAAGACAGAATTTGGGTTTGGGACTGATAGTAATACCGTTGATTTCGACGTCATCGCGGCAGAGGGTCTCCCCCACAGTCATGAAAATGATGTCCATGAAGAGTCGATACACTTTATCGGCGTAAACTTTGATACTCCAGGCACCACCATCACGGTTATCTTTAGATTCCCAGACAGGCTCAATACCCTCTCGCATCAAGAAGAACATACCATTGAGAACGTGTTTTTCCTGGAGAAGGCTGCTGAGAGCACCCAATTCTTCCACGGTGTGGAAAGTAATTAGAGGAATATAACTCTCTATTACATACGAAGTCGCATTTGGATCGTGGTAATACAAAGTCCACCCTGTCTTAAGTCTGTGCAAATCTGCCATGTTTATTATTTATAAAAAGCAGAGATGCTTTAACTAGCGTGTCCCAATAATGCCGCGTCCAGCCTCATCATCAATTTTTCGCAATCCGCCCTCTAAAATACGCACTCTGAGCCAATATGCCCGGCAACTGTAGAGAGGCCTCACAACTATAAGAGTGATATAGCCGGTGGAATATACGCTGGTGGGAGCGATATTACTTATGGATGAAAGTTTGGTTCTATAGGAAATATGCCAGCAAAGGTAAAGCCGGACGGAGAGAAGAAGCCGCGTGGGCGTGGTAAGAAGGTGGAGAATGTGGGGTCAAATCTGATAGCTTTTATGGGTGGCAGTACGGAGACCCGTGAGAATCCGCTGGGGGGTGCGGAGGAGACAAAAGAGGTTGAGCCGGAGGTGAAGATAAATATTCGGTCGGCGCGTCGGGGTAAGGCGGCGGGTGCTCCTGCTTCGGCGAGAACGAGTATATCATCGACGGGGTCGGATGGTAATGTGATAATCCATTTACCTATTGACATGCGTCGTCTAGAGGAGAGTGAATTGCCGGGATATCTGAAGTATAATCCGGATGTGCCAGATGTGCCAAACCCCTGGGAGCCGGAGAATAATTATGCGGTGGTAGGTGAAACTGCGGATGGAGTACCGGCTGAGAGTGCGGAGGTTGTGCCGGAGAGAAAGATGGAAATCGCGGAGGAAAAGAAGGGCGTGACAGTATCGCATTGTATGTGGGACGGTCAGAAATTTACGGGGGAAGCGTGGGGTATTCCTTATAAACTGGTGAACGATGAGTACAAGACGTATGGTTCTTTCGCCAGTCCAGAGGCAGCATGTGCGTATCTGTTTGCGCAGAAGATTTCGGATACGTCGTTATGGGATCGGTACTATTTGCTGAATGACATGTATTCTCGGGCGTGTGGCAAGTTGGGTTCTAAGGTTAAGCCCGCGGCCCCGAAGGAGATAATGAGGATTTATGGCGGGCAGTATAGTGTGGATGAGTATCGTGAATTGTGTCTGAACTATAGGAAACATGTGGTGGTGAATATGCCACCGATGATTCCGGTTTCTATAGCGGTGACGGTGGGGAATAACTGTTTCAATACGGAGATGAGTACGAGAATCGTGGAGGATACGAAGGCGAATGCGGGTGTGGGTCCATCGGGCGAGCCGAAGTTGAAGAGAGAGAAGAAGATCTACCATGGCAAGAATACAATCGAGAATTGTATGAAGGTGATTATATCGTAAGATGACTCGATTATTTATAAAAAATCGGGTGATCTTGTGGGGGCGGAGGTGGAGGTGGTGAGAGTGAGAGTGAGTGAGAGTGAGTGAGAGAGAGTGATCATACTATTTACGCCCGAGGACTTTTTCGTATATTACGGCGCGTTCATCTACTATTGCGCGTAGTTTGGCGATGTTTTCTGGTACATCGCTGGATGAGAGTGACGTGGGTGGTCTGGGGGTATCGGGTGTGTAATCGGAGAGAGTGAGAATAGCGTCGGATGGTTCCCAGTTATTTTTGATGAGTGCGGCGGTGGCTTGTTCTTTGGAGCATCCGGTCATCCGCGTGACGATATCGATATTTTCTCGTTGTTCTGCGGTGTATTTCGGCGCGGGCATTTATAGAGGGGTGATAAATA
>WLEH01000004.1 GCA_009704345.1 Actinomycetota bacterium
GGCAATTGGTATTGCGATGTTGCTTGGTTTTCGCTTTCCACAAAACTTTGATCGACCCTATCGGGCAGCTAGCTTGCAAGAGTTCTGGCGTAGATGGCACATGACGCTATCGCGATTCCTACGAGACTATTTGTATGTTGGCCTGGGCGGTAATAAAAAAGGTGAACGGCGAACAACAATTAATCTGATTGCCACTATGACTATTGGTGGTTTCTGGCACGGAGCAAGTGTCACTTTCATTGTTTGGGGACTACTACACGGAATTGGCTTGGCTGTGGAACGATATTTAAGGCTTAACTACAAATTCCGATTGCCGTACTTTGTCTCAGTGGCCATTACATTCATTTTTGTGAATCTGGTTTGGATCTTTTTCCGATCTGAATCAATTACCGATGCCTTGAGTATGTTTTCTGAATTGTTCACTTCAATTAATCAAGCAACAATTACTGTTACACCACTGGTGATTTTCTTGATTGCGATTGGATTATTTGGACAATACTTACCAAGTCGATTAACTCAGCGAAGCAATGACTTAATAGGTGCAATTCCAGTACCACTAGCTGCTATTGGCGTAGGAATCGCCACTGCATTAGTAATGCTTCTAACATCCGGCACGGGCGTTAGCCCCTTTATCTACTTTCAATTCTGATCATGAATCCATCACCTAAACGCGAAACGGTCGGTCACCGATTAATAGTCCAATATCGAGGTGCATCTCGAAATGCAGCCAGCGTAATTCTGACTGTTTGGTTGGTTGGTATGGCCAGTTGGTTTGTGAATGCTTCTGCTATTTATACCTCAGCATTAGCAATTGAACCTGGTCCAATTAGATCGATATCGCTGCCGGTTTCGGATTTCATAAAACGCATTTCCGAAAGTGCTGGGGTTGGTTCAGTTGAAAGCGTAATTGACCGAATTCGAAACCGTGATCGTGATGGCATCTCATTGGTTGCGGAAACAATTGCAGCTGAAACCATTACTGAAGTTGATCCGCAAGATTCTCGCATAGAAGTTCCCGAACCCAAATCAAGACCTGGTGATGGCGTAGTTACTGCGTCAATTCCAATTTTGGATCCAAAGGACTTTACGAGAGAGCAAGTTGGCAAAACGATCCGAGTCTTAGTAACGGGCGACTCGCTCTCAACTTTTGCTGGACAAGAATTGGTGAAACTTCTTACAAACGATTCAAGATTTGTAGTTCGAATTGAATGGGCAAATGGTTCTGGTTTAACCAAGCCAAACGTATTGGACTGGGGCCAATATGCACGGGACTTAACAGCTAAATATCAACCTGATTTAGTGATTGTAATTCTTGGTGGCAGCGATACTGGGAATATGGTCACCGGTGGCAAGTTAGTACCGCGTGGCAGTGATGATTGGGTTACTGAATATTCGAGGCGAGTTCAATTAGTAACTCAAGAATTCATTTCAAATAATGTAACAAATGTGGTTTGGGCCGGTCCACCAGTAGTTGCTGACAAGAATAGAAACTTGAGTTATCGACAAGTTAATCAAAGCCTAGCTGACACCTCTCTGCTAATTCCTGGGCTGAAGTATCTTGATGTTTTTACAAATCTAAAACCAGATCTAAGTTCCACCGTAAACGGCGAGCAGATACTGCTGCGGCAGGCAGACGGCATCCATTGGACCCGTGAGGCATCAGCCGCAATCGCAGTCGAACTGCAGACTATGTTGATCACACTGCGTCCCTAGCCAAGTATTGCCAACACAATTGGGGTAGGTATTCTTCTACTCCGCGTTACTGAGGTGGAGAAGAAATGGCAAGCAATCGTGGTCGACTTCGACTAGTCAATTACATGACCGACAGTTTGGGCCTATCCCAGGCGCCAAAAGACATCACTCATAATGAAGATCTTGATGCTGCTGCAGCTGAACAGATAAGCACCCTGCGTGCTGAAATTAATGAGTTGAAGAAGCGACGCGATCTGTATTCCCTAAGCGAAGTTGAGATCGTTGCACTTGCTGGTGAGCATACCTTGGCAATTGTGAAAGCAACAAAAGATGCTGAGCAACGCACTTTGGCTGAAATTGAAAAACGTCTAACCGAGGCTCGTAAAGAAACTGAGCGCATGCGCAAAGATGCTGAATCAAGATTACGTGAGGCTGAAGCGTCAGCGACCAAAATGATCACTGAGGCTGAGACCAAACGAGCTCAACTAGAACAGCAATCTGAGCGAATTCAAGCTGATATGGATCGCAAAGTTGCTGCCGAGATGGAATCACTACGAAAAGAACTGGAACAGCGACGCTACGTTGTGTCAAAAGAAGCCGAACAAATCATTGCTGAGGCCCAAGCTCAAGCTCAGCAGAAACTCGATGCTGTGCGGGAAAAAATCTCCGCTGAACTAGCGCGTGAACGAGCAAAAATAGAGAAGATTAGAAGAGAGGCTGCGTCAGTAGCTAAGTCTCTTGAGGTTGGTTACCTTTCAATTCGTGATCAAATTGATACTGCCCGCACAACATTAGGCCAATACACAAGTGGTTTGGAAGATTTAACTGAGTTGCTCACTGAGAATTCGGATCAAGAAAATTAACTTGGATCGTAATCAAAGTACTCAAACTCTAACTTTGACCTTTCCTGTACTCTAATTTTTTGCTCATTAGTCAATATTTCACTAGCTTTAGGCCTAGATCCACTTGAACTTTTCTTTGTCATAGGCATGTGCTGCCAAACTTTTAATCCCAATTGGTTCTCTAAATTAATAACATCGGTCTGAAAAGATTCCATCTTTAAATATAGGTCACAAAGTTTTTTTCCATTTGAAAAATAATAAGGTGAGTTAGGGGCTGGCTCAGTCAGCAACTCATCAATAATTTGGGTGATTGGCAAGGTGCGACGCTGTTTTCCTTGATGTAGCCAGTAAGCCTGGGAAATCAATTGCTCATATGGATGTCTGGTAATAGTAACTTTAAATGCTTGATCAAATTTAGCTTCGCCAAAATTCACCTTTATGTCACTAGGAACAATGTGATTGTAATAAAGTCGATGACTCTTAACTTGAAGTAAGTCCTTTAGTTGTCGCCTCTTATGCTTAGATTCTTCGGAAACAATCCCTGATCTTCGGAGTCGATGGATCTGTTGCACCAGCGAAACGTATGTTGCCTCTAATTCTGGCTGTCGATGCCAATTTACCGGTAGCTGTCCCTTTTGATCAATCCGAATCAATTCGTCTTCCAGTGAAACTGGGGTGATAATGTCAGATGTGCTAGCTGAAACAGAAAGCGCAATTTCAAAACTGGTTCCTGCCACTTTTCGTGGCTTCAGGAACAACAGATTTTTAGCTGCAAAATAGAACACGTCACCATTCCTTTTCCCCAACTGTATCGGGGAATAGCAAATTTACATGGAATCTGGGCAGCGAAGGTTTCCCAATAAGATACCGCCGCGGCGAACCAATTCGCCCCCATAGCTCAGGGGATAGAGCATCGGTTTCCTAAACCGTGCGCGCAGGTTCGAATCCTGCTGGGGGCACATCTTCAGCCAATCGGCGAAACTGTTGGCACATTCCTAGGCCATAATGCGTGATCAAGTAGGCATCTCTACGATTGCCCCCAAGGTAAGTTCAAAATTGGCGGTGGCAGCACTGCTAACAAGTGGAGGAAATTCAGATGTCACAGGGTCAGATCAATACCCCAGATAATTCACTCGATTTATCAGTAATTGCCGCCACTGAAGGCCCGGCGGCACTTGATATCTCAAAGTTGCTTACCTCTACCAATCACATTACCTATGACAATGGATTTGGAAATACCGCAACAACCAAATCAGCAATCACCTACTTAGATGGGGACGCTGGAATTCTGCGTTACCGCGGTTATCCAATTGATCAACTGGCTGAGAAATCTTCATTTCTAGAGGTTTCCTATTTATTGATTTACGGTGAATTACCAACTGCATCTCAACTCGAGGGATTCACTGAAAACATTCGAATGCACACCATGTTGCATGAAGACCTGAAGGGATTCTTCTCTGGCTTTCCTCGAGATGCTCATCCAATGCCAGTGTTGGCTAGCGCGGTAAATGCGTTATCAACTTTCTATCAAGATTCATTAGATCCATTTGATCGTCAACAAGTTGAGATCTCAACCATCCGCCTGTTGGCAAAGGTGCCAACTATTGCAGCTTATTCGCTGCGCAAGTCCCTTGGTCAGCCATTCCCTTATCCAGATAACAACTTGGACTATGTTTCAAACTTCCTTCAAATGACTTTCTCGGTGCCAGCTGAGAGGTATGAAGCTAGTCCAGTTGTGGCAAAAGCACTGGATTTGTTATTTATTCTGCATGCAGATCATGAACAGAATTGCTCTACGTCAACGGTAAGAATGATTGGATCATCACATGCAAATCTATTCGCTTCCGTTGCCGGTGGAATTTCTGCATTATTTGGTCCACTCCATGGTGGTGCAAATCAAGCAGTGCTAGAAATGCTGGAAGAGATTCAACAATCTGGTGAGTCAGTTGAGAAGTTCATTGAAAAAGTTAAATCCAAGGATTCAACTGCACGATTGATGGGTTTTGGTCACCGTGTTTATAAGAATTACGACCCTCGCGCCAAGATTATTAAGAATGCGGCAGATCAGGTGCTGAGAGAACTTGGCGTTAATGACCCGCTGCTTGATATTGCGCTTAAGTTGGAAGAAGCGGCGCTTAAAGATGATTACTTTGTCGAGCGCAAGCTTTATCCAAACGTGGACTTTTACACCGGTGTGATTTACAAGGCAATGGGTTTCCCGACCAAGATGTTTACGGTGCTATTTGCGCTTGGCCGCCTTCCTGGCTGGATTGCCCAGTGGCGCGAAATGATTGAAGACCCAAGTACCCGAATTGGACGTCCACGTCAGATCTACATTGGTGAAACTGAGCGTGATTACGCACCAATTACCAAGCGCTAATCACTCAGGGTGATTTTGTAAACATGCTATTTGGTTTTACTTCACCATTCTCTGGCATATCCTGATCATGAAACACTGTTGCGGTGGAAACGTGATGGCAACTTCTATTTCGGACCAACACAATAACGGTGAGCAAACTTCCTTCTCGATTTTAATTCAATAAAGGTATCGGTATATCAATTTTCATTGCACTTCGAATTTTGATCGAACCATCACAGGCGAGTGACATCAACTAGATGTCACTCGATTTCAGTTCCGGCAACAAGAAGCCAACTCGGGCGCCACCCAATGGCGATTGATCAATAATTACTGAGCCAGAGTGTGATTGTGCCATGTCACTTACGATCGAAAGCCCTAGACCAGAACCTGGTAATCCGCGTGACTCTGGGGCACGCCAGAATCTCTCCAGCACCTGCGCACGATATTCGGTTGGAATACCTGGTCCAGCATCATCAACTAAAACCATTCCGTCTCGAACTGTTACCTGAATCTTGCTACCTTCTGGTGAGAACTTAATGGCATTTCCAATCAAGTTTGCAATCGCTCGCTCAATTAATGCTGTTCGGCCCTGCACAACAGTCTCACTTGCATCAAGTGAAATTTCTCGGCCCGATCTTCGGCTAAAGCGTTTAACTACATTGTCAGCTAATTCAGATAACTCAACACTAGATTCTTGCGAAACTTCATGCAACGTTGGCACTGGGCTAGCTAATGCAACTAACTCCTCCACTAATTGACTCAACTCAACTAATTCTTCGTGCATTGAGCCCAACATCTCAGTTCGCTGCTCATCGGTAATGCCTCGACCAGTCGCTTCAGCCAGCTCCATCAAATCCAAATTGGCGCGCATGGAAGTGAGCGGAGTTCTTAACTCATGAGCAGCGTCGTCAACAAGTCGTTGTTGTTGTTCTCGGCTTCGAGCAAGTGCCGTTACTAGCGATTGCAGTGATGCGGAGAGTCGAGCAATTTCATCATTTCTACCTTCAGTTGCTTCCACCAATCCAGAGTCATCTAGTTTCTGAGTTTGGGCAATCTGCTCTGCTGCTGCAGTCAACTTAAGTACCGGCTTTAGCGCGGATCCCACCACCACGCTTGCGATAAGTGCTGTAATCAATGATGCTAGAACGGCTAGGGCTGCAATTCCAGCAGTTAAAGTGTTTATGCTTGCCTGCAAGTCATTAATAGGACGCATGGCGCGAATTACTGCACCATCGGTAAATGGGATTACTGCAACACGTAATGAGACATCAGTTGCAGTAGTTACTGTTTCATATAGCGGTTCATCATTAGTGCCAAGTAATTGACTAAAAACTGCATCCCCTGGTGGAACTTGTGCGGTTACAGATCCCCGTGGTTCCACCGTACCTTCTACAAAATAAACATCAACCAAAATATCTAATGAATCGGCTCTCAGTTCAGTTCGAGACGACAGCTCCAAGACGGTAGCAAGTTCATTTTGCACATCAAACTCAAGGGCTGATCGAAGTTCAGCATCTACCTGCTCATACATGGTTCTAGCTGAAAGTAGGCCACTAAGAATGGCAACCAATAAAACTGCGACCGCAGTAACCGCACCTGCAATTAACGCCAGGCGTTTTCGGAGCGACACAACTTACTCCTCTAGGCGCAGTACGTAACCAACGCCGCGAACCGTCTGCACTAGTCGAGGTTCGCCACCCTCTTCAAGTTTCTTTCGAAGATATCCAATATAAACATCTAGACCGTTACTCAACGTTGGACTGGCCCAACCCCACACTTTTTCCAGCAACATATCTCGTGGCACAACTTTTCCCGAATTTTTTGCCAACACTTCCAAAAGCGAAAATTCTGTTCTGGTTAAATTGCAATGTCTGCCACTTCTAGTTGCACGGTATGCACCACAATCAACAATTAAATCTTCAATTTGATATACCTCACCACTTGGCACCACACCAGATGGTGTTGCATCAATTTGAATTCTACGCAGTAACGCCCGCACGCGTGCTAACAATTCGGGCAAGGCAAACGGTTTTGGTAAATAGTCATCAGCACCAGCATCAAGTCCTGCCACTCGATCTGAAATTTGAGTACGTGCTGTTAGCACTAATATCGGTAAGTCATCACCTTTAGCGCGCACCTGCCGAACTACTTCAAGACCATCTAAATCAGGAAGGCCAAGATCCAAGATCACCAAATCTGGCCGCTTCCCGCGCTCACCATTGATGTATTGCAATGCCTCACGAGCAGTTGCCACAGCTTCGCACTCCATGCCATCAAATTTTATGGCGCGCATCACAGCGTCACGAATAGCTCGATCGTCATCTACTACTAAGACTGTCATGGCTAGATTCTGCCCTGTTTTGCTCAAAATTGTTGAATCAAGCAGGGCAGTTTCAGAAAAACCCCACCTAAAGCGCCTTTAGCGCACTCACTACTGCGGTTAGTGATGCTTTTGCATCACCAAAAAGCAAGGTGGTTTTTGGGTCATAAAGCAACTCATTTTCGATTCCGGCGAATCCAGGTCGCATTGACCGCTTTAGGAAAATGACGTTTGCTGCGTTCGCAACTTCCAAAATTGGCATGCCGTAAATAGGAGCGCCTGGACTGGTTTTTGCAGCCGGATTAACTACGTCATTGGCACCAATCACTAACGCAACATCAGTTTGAGCAAAGGTCGGATTCACTTCTTCCATCTCAGCCAACTGCTCATAAGGCACATTAGCCTCGGCAAGTAATACATTCATATGCCCTGGCATACGACCTGCCACTGGGTGAATGCCGTAAGCCACTTCAATTCCTTTTGCAGTTAACAAATCTGCTAATTCGCGCACCGTGTGCTGTGCTTGCGCAACTGCCAAACCAAAGCCTGGCACAAAAACAACTCGATTGGCGTAATTTAACAAAATTGCCACATCTTCAGCTGAACCGGATTTAACTGGCCTGGCATCAGCTGCTGCATCACTGGTAGTTGCTTTTGCCGTAAACGCACCAAACAAAATTCCAAAAATAGATCTGCCCATAGCAGCTGCCATCAATCTGGTCAAAATTGTGCCTGATGCGCCAACCAGCGTGCCGGCGACAATTAACAATGTTGCTTCTAAGACATAACCACTAGCAGCAACAGTTAAGCCAGTGAATGCATTGAGTAGTGAGATCACAATTGGTACATCTGCACCACCAACTGGTAGCACAAACAACACGCCAAACAATAGTGATAGCGCACCTAAAACCAATAATGGCATCGTGCCACCGCCAATAATTACCCAAGCGGAAACGGCAATTATGCTGACCAAAGTTGTAGCAATTACAAATCTACCGCCTGGAAACACCACTGGCCGGGTGGTCATTAATTCTTGTAACTTTAGGAAAGTAACAATCGAGCCAGAGAACGAAACTGAACCAACCACCACCGTAAAAATAGTTGCAATCAATACCGGTAGCGATGCGGTCGCACCAAGATTCAAGTATTCAACAATGGCAACTAATGCAGCAGCGCCACCGCCCACGCCATTAAACAGCGCCACTAATTGGGGCATTTGAGTCATTTGAACTTTTCTTGCCGCTGGCACGCCAATCACCGTACCTAGTGCAATAGCTGCCAAAATCAATCCCAGATTATTTAGTGGCAACTCATCTGGAGCTTCAACATAGAAAAACACAATTACCGTTGCTAGCAATGCACCACCAGCGCCAATTAGATTGCCGCGCCGGGCAGTACGCGGCGAGGACAAACCTTTCAACGCCAGAATGAACGCAACAGCTGCCAGTAAGCCGAGCAGGTCGTATAAGTCTCTGCTCATTTTTTCTTACCTTTGAACATTTCCAGCATGCGATCTGTCACGACAAAGCCGCCCACCATATTGATAGTGGCGAGCACAATTGCAATCAGTGAAAGCACCAACTCCAATGTAGTTTCAGAATGATCAGCCACAATGATCGCGCCCACCAAAATCACACCATGAATTGCATTTGCGCCGCTCATTAATGGCGTGTGAAGCGTGGTGGATACTTTTGACACCACTTCAAATCCTATGAATACTGCCAGCACAAAAATTGAGATCAACGCCATTAGATCGCTCATTTGCCACCTCCAGTTAACTCAACTCGAACTTCACCGGCGTGAGTTACTGCTGCGGCCGCAATGATTTCATCCTCAAAATTAAGGTTAAGTTCATTGTTGGTTGGATCAATCATCAAATTCAATAAATTAATTACGTTCTTGGCATAAAGTTGAGATGCGTGATAAGGCAACGTGCTTGGCACATCTTTACCACCCCAAATTTTCACACCTGCAATCTCAACTACTTCACCGGCAACTGAGCCTTCGACATTGCCACCAGTTTCTGCAGCTAAATCAACAACAACTGATCCACTCTTAAGGCCGCTCATCATTTCTTTTGTAATTAACCGCGGCGCTGGCCTGCCTGGCACGGCAGCAGTGGTGATTACTACATCTGATTTTGAAATGTATGGTGTTAATAATTCGCGCTGTTTCGCGGCACGCTCTTCAGTCATCTCTCGGGCATAGCCTCCGCTGCCTTCTAATGCTTCTAGTTCTAATTCAATAAAGGCAGCACCCATTGAGATAACTTCATCTTTACTAGAAGGTCTCACGTCATATGCTGAAACCACCGCACCCAACCGTTTTGCAGTGGCAATTGCTTGCAACCCAGCAACACCAGCACCCAGCACCAGCACCTGTGCTGGGGTAACAGTGCCTGCTGCTGTCATCAATAACGGAAAAAATCTTGGTGATAACTCTGCGCCAACTAATGCTGCTTTATAGCCAGCGCATAACGCTTGCGAAGTTAGCGCATCCATCGATTGTGCCCGGGAAATTCTTGGAATCAATTCCAACGATAATGCCGTCACTTTTGCCATTGCGGCTGCTTGAATCAATTCTGCCGATGAGTTAACCGGCAAAAATGAAATAGTAATTGCACCTGGCTTTAAAGTGTTTACCTGAGAAATTGAAAGTGGCTGAACGCTGAGCACAACATCGGCTGAGTTAATGGCATCAGCTGACACCACTTGTACCCCTGTTGCCTGATATGCCGCATCGGTGAAGCCAGATTTTGCGCCAGCACCAGCTTGCAATACCACGTCAAATCCTTGTTTGATTAATTTGGCAGCCAGATCCGGCACCAGGGCAACGCGAGCTTCACCTGGTTTAGTTTCAGTGGGAATGGCAATACGCACGGGCTAACCGTAGTGGGAAATCAGTTTTTTGCTGACGCTTTAGATTCGGCCGTAGGTGATATACGAGGTTTGTCGACCGCCGGCTAGCCACAGTGACTGCATTGTGACACTTCGACCTGGCCGTGGCGCATGCCATGCTTTGCCATTACCGGCATAGATTCCAACATGGAATACCCGACCACTGCTGGAGTGCCAGAACACTAAATCACCTTTGCGCAGCTGCTCTTTGCCGATCTTTTTCGCGGCATTGCGAATTGCGCCAGAGGATCTAGGTAGTTCAATTCCCATTTTGTTGAAAACATATGCGGTGTAGCCCGAGCAATCAAAACCAGTTTTTGGCGAACTACCGGCATATTTGTAGCGAACACCCTTGAGTTTGGCAGCGATGCTGACCGCTTTTTCACCTTGAGCAATTACTCGGCGCAGTTGTCGATCTGCTTTTGCCGCGGCCGCTGCCCTGCGCTCAGCTGCCACTTCTTTGCGCTGTTCTGGGGTTGGGGTGATCTGATACAACTCAGTATCGAGCGAAATTGCCTCATCATTAGCGGTGGCAGGCAGCGAGGTGCCAACCAGGGCAACGCCCAGCAGCAAGCCAACGATGGTCTTTCGCATAGGGGCGAGCCTACCAGAACCTTAAAAATACCTTAAGGCAACTCAGGTGGCAGCGGGATTTAATTCCCCCTACCGTGCGCCAATGGCCACAATTCACTGGTTTCGTCGCGATCTGCGGCTGTCAGATAACCCCGCCCTGTTAGCCGCAATTGAAGAGGCAGCAGCCTCCGCCGACCCGCGCGTGGTGCCGCTATTCATCTTGGATCCAGATCAGTGGCAGCAACTTGGGCCGGTTCGAGGGGCTTACTTAGTTAGCAGCTTAAATGAGTTGGGTAAATCGCTAAATCGAAATTTGTTGATTCGACACGGCAAACCAACGCAGGTGCTGCCAGAAGTTATTGCGGCGGCAAGCGCAACCAGCGTGCATATCAGCGCAGATTATGTGCCAGAAGTTTTGGCAGCAGATTTAGCGCTAGAAAAACAATTAACGGTTCCGTTAATCAGAACTGGTTCACCTTATGCCGTGGCGCCTGGTCGAGTTCGAAAAGAAGACGGCACGCCATATCGTGTTTACACGCCGTATTACAAAGCTTGGTTAGCACATGGTTGGCGACTGCCAGCTGTGACACCAAGTTTTACTAATTGGTGGATGCCATTGGAATGTCATGGCAGACCAACTGAACCTGATCTTGGCAACTTGCAATTACCTGCGGCTGGTGAAGCGGCGGCATTAGCGCAATGGGAGAAATTCAAAGACACCACATTGATTGATTATGCTGAAGATCGAAATCGTCCTGATTTCATTAACGGAACATCGCGACTGAGTATTCCGCTTCGGTTTGGTGAGATTCATCCGCGAACTATTTTGCAAGACCTAACTGATAAAGATGAGGTCTATCGGAAAGAAATTTGCTGGCGTGAATTCTACGCAGACGTGCTACATCACAATCCAGATACCATTTCTGAAAACTTAAACAAGCAGTATGACTTAATGCCGTGGGAAACTGGAAAAGCTGCCGAGCAAAACTTTGAAGCATGGTGTCATGGTAAAACTGGTTATCCGTTTGTTGATGCTGGCATGCGGCAATTGCTGGCTGAAGGTTGGATGCATAACCGGGTTCGCATGGTGGTAGCAAGTTTCTTAATTAAAGATCTGCACATTGATTGGCGCCGCGGTGCTGATTGGTTTATGCAATGGCTTGCAGATGGCGACATTGCCTCTAATCAACACGGCTGGCAATGGACTGCTGGTAGCGGAACTGATGCTTCGCCGTTTTATCGTGTCTTTAACCCAATCACACAAGGAATTAAGTTTGATCCAAACGGTGACTACGTTAGAAAATATGTGCCAGAGCTAGCTCACCTCCCAGGTGAAACTGCCCATGAACCCTGGAAAGTTGCTGATGGTTACAAATTCAATTATCCAAAAACAATTGTTGATCACTCCGTCGAGCGAGTTCGAGCATTAGCGGACTACGAAAAGATTAAAAAGAGTTAATCGCCAACAACAACCAGTGATAAGTCTGGTTCTAGAGTTACTTTGCTAATTCCGCGCAGCGGCGCAATATCTGCTTCAACTGGCATCTGCGAACCAGGCAACCCAACTGCCGCGGCGCCCCATGCCATTGATTCCAGCAACGCAGCTTCTACGCCAGCATCAATTTTTGATAAAAATCCAGCAAGGGATGAATCACCAGCACCAGAAGTGCTTCGAGGTTTCACTTTTGGTGCTGTGGCATAAAGCACATCTGTTGCTGACACATAAACCGCACCTTGCGATCCCATGGAAACAATTACTGCCTTGCAACCAATTTCAATAACTTCCTTAGCCGCTTCAATAATCTCACCTAATGTGGTTAGTTCTCGCTTTACGATGTCACGAAGCTCGTGCACATTTGGCTTAATTAGATCCACACCTGCTTTACAGGCAAGAACCAATGGTTCTCCAGTGCAGTCAACTGCAGTTTTAGCACCTATTGACTTACCACCCTCAACCGCCATTGCGTGAAAACCTTTGTCAACTGCAGGTGGCAGCGAACCACAAGTAACCAACCAATCAACCTCATCAGTTGCAGTAATCGCCAACGCAACTAAGCCGCGGCATTCGCCTGGCGATATCGGCGAGCCAAGTGAATTTATTTTTGTGGTATTTCCGTCAATATCGACTAAAGTCACATTTACTCGAGAAGCACCTTTTACCAAGAGCGGTCTGGTATCAAGATCTTCTAACATCAATAAGTCCAGGATGTGCTGACCTTCAGTTTGGCCCAGGGTCAATACGGCACGTGATCGAAAGCCATTTAGCGAAAGTGCTCGCGCCACATTCACGCCTTTGCCACCAGCATCACATCTAGTAGCCAGCGGTCGAATTACGCCACCTAGGGAGAATTTGCCAGCTGGCAGTTCATAGGTGTAATCCAGTGATGGGTTTGGCGTAATGGTGACAATCATTTTGGCCTCTCGGTTTCGGGCTTAGCCTACGGGGCAAGCCGCGAAATCTGCCAAGCATCTGCGCGATTTAGCACCGACCTGCCATAAAACCCCGGATCAGATAATTCGTAGCGGAATCGATCATGCAACCGAGAGCGCTGCCCCTGCCAAAACTCAACATACTTGGGTCGAATCAAATATCCACCCCAAAACGGTGGGGTCGGAATTACATCTTGCTCGGCAAACTTGGCTTCGTATTGTGCAACCGCAGTTACTAACTCATCTCTAGATGTAAGTGGCCTTGACTGCTCACTCGCCCAGGCACCAATCTGGGATGACCTTGCCCGTGTTGCAAAATACTCATCTGCTTCCGCTCTAGATACTTCTTCAACAGCACCTACAACATGAACCTGTCGATGCAGTTTTAACCAAAGAAAAGTTGCTGCCAATTGTGGATTAGCGGCTAATTGCTTTGCTTTGTTGCTATTGGTATTGGTAAAAAATACAAACCCACGCTCATCAACTAATTTACATAGCACAGTTCTCGTTGATGGTGCCCCCGTTGAATCAACGGTGGCAATCACCATGGCGTTCGGTTCGGGCAACTCCGCTGAAACTGCATCTGCCAGCCAAGTTTGAAATTGCTGCATTGGAGTTGGCAACAGCTGATCTTCAGTTATGCCAGAAACCTCATAACTCACCCGAAGTTCGTTTAACCAATTCTGTTCGCTCACGGGAGCATTCTTGTGGCTGCTGCGCAAATGTGCTTAGTGGTGGGTAAGTTTGGCCCTGAATTTAGGAGAACCATGGGCGCCGAGATCAAAATCCCAAGCGAATTACTACCAGCAGATGGCAGGTTTGGTGCTGGGCCAAGCAAGGTAAGGGCAGAACAGATAGCGGCGCTGCAAGCAGCAAGCAAAACAATTTTAGGTACCTCGCATCGCCAAAATGCAGTTAAAGCTCAAGTTGGTCGAGTTCGCGATGGTCTAACTGCGCTTTACAACTTGCCTGATGGTTATGAAGTGGTGTTAGGCAATGGTGGCTCTACTGCATTTTGGGATGCTGCCACATTTCATTTAATTGCGGACAAAGCACAGTTTTTATCGTTCGGTGAATTTGGCGCCAAGTTTGCTTCTGGCGCAAAAGCAGCACCACACTTAAGTGAGCCGGAAATAATTAAAGCGGAGCCGGGTGATGCACCAACATTTAAGCCGGCTGCGGAAATAGACACTTACTGCACCCCGCATAATGAGACATCAACTGGTGTTGCCATTGAAATTAAACGACCCGATGGCGATGGTTTAGTAGTAGTTGACGCGACCAGCGCCGCTGGTGGTCTTGCGGTAAACCCAACTGAATTTGATGTTTATTATTTTGCTCCGCAAAAGTCTTTTGGTTCAGATGGTGGGCTGTGGCTAGCGATTATGTCACCAAAAGCCATTGCGCGAATCGAGCAAATCACTAGCACTAATCGCTGGACGCCAGCATTCTTAGATTTAGCAATTGCGTTAGAAAACTCTAGATTAAATCAAACCTATAACACGCCAGCAGTTGCCACGATTGTGATGATGGCTGAACAACTGGATTGGATGAATAGCAATGGTGGCATTAACTGGTGCGCCCAGCGCACCGCTGATTCAGCCGGAAGACTTTACGGCTGGGCTGAAGCAAGCGAACTCACTACACCATTTGTTACTGATCCAGCTAGGCGATCAAATGTTGTTGCAACTATTGATTTTGTCGATCAGATAGATGCAACTGCGATTACAAAAGCACTGCGAGCAAACGGCATATTAGATGTTGAGCCATATCGCAAACTAGGTAGAAATCAAATTAGAGTGGCGATGTTCCCAGCAGTTGAACCAACAGATGTCACTAGATTGACGCAATCAATTGATTATGTGATTGGACAGCTTTAAACCGCTAGAACTGCATTAATTAGCGGTGCGGCAATTAGCGATGCAAGCACCACTAGTGTGATTATGCGACGAGTTCGTGCGGTCATCCCACAATTCTAGTTTAGGCTAATTAAACTGCCACCGTGACCAAAGATCCGTTAGAAATAGATGGCCTAGGTGCAATCTGGGTTTTCACGGTGCTGTGGGCGATCGCTCTTGGTGCGCAATATGCGGGCGCGATTAATTGGGATCGAAATTTGCTTACTTTTGGTGTGTTAATTGGTGTTATGACAATTAGTTTTCTGACTCATCGGCGCTATCGTCGTCGTCGGCGCTAAGTCCTTGATCGTACGTATCGTCATAAACTAGATCAATTGTTGGTACTGCCGGTGCATCTGCCGTATCAGTTTCGCTGTGTGCACCACAACCAAAACTTGCGGCAACTACTTTGCCATCAGCTGGCGAAACTGCATTTGTGCAAGCACCAAATGCTGAGCCAAGTGAACCAGCCAGGGGATTGAAATAGCCGCAGCTCACACATTTACCTTGCGCCACTTTGGCCATAATCGCGCTGCCTGAAAATTCACCAGCAGACCAACGATCTGCCGCTAACTCGCGACCAGTTGCGGATAGCACTCGCTCTCGGCCCAAACCAAGTGACCACCAAAATGGTCGAAGTGTTTCTTGATCGTCGAGCAAATCTAATTCAGCAGCAACATAACCTGGTGCTAACGCAGGATCATCAACTCGATACGGCAGTTCATCACCAATTCCTAAATCACCGGCTTGCACTCGCTGTGACCAAGGCACCCAAGCTGGCGCAACCAATGCTTCAGCGGTTGGCACCATAGCAACTTCATCGATAGTTAGATGTGAGGCATCCAACCAAGAAAGCATTACTAACCAATGCCAATTTTGATAGCCAGGCATTTTTGATTCAAACGTTACGATTGCTGTGTGCTCACTTGTTGGCACGGTTGAAACATGTTTGCCAATATGGCTCTCATCAGTTACTTCAATTAATGCACGTTTGGCAACTTTAGGATCAATATCAAAATTTAATTTAACCGGTTTTTTTGGTGATGTTTCATAGGTAATTGGCTTTATTGGCTCAATAACTTTTTCAATAACGGCTACCGCAACTGGTTGCTCTGGCTGAACTTCAACTGCCTGCACTGCGGGAGTTGGTTCTGGATTTACTGCTGGCAGGTCTACAACTTCTGGTGATGCTGAAACTTCCTGACTTACCGATTGGGTTTTCGGCGTCAGTTTTATTTTTCGATTACGGTTAGTTAACTTGCTCACGTTAGCTATCTAAGTCGTTAGCAACAGCTCGCAGCAGCGATGCAATCTTGGCACCATGATTTCCTTCTGGAAATCTGCCGCGTCGCAATCCACTATGCACGCCATCAAGCAATTTAATCAAGTCTTCAATAATGATCGCCATATCGTCAGCTGGTTTACGCTGACCTTCCACCAAGCTAGGCATTGGATCGACAATTGATACATTCAGTGCTTGCCGACCCCGGCGGCCATCAGCTACCCCGAACTCCATCTTCATCCCAGGTTTAACAACCACACCAACTGGTAGGGCATTTGTATGCACAAAGACGTCTTCGCCGTCATCGGATGTAATAAATCCGAAGCCGCGTTCATGGTCGTACCATTTAAGTCTGCCGGTAGGCACGGTCTCTCCTTGTGCTTGGTTCTGGGCTAAATCTAGCGTGAGGCAAGCCAACTGGTGAACCAAACCCGGAACTCCGGCAGCCCACCAGCCAGCAGCACGTCTGCACCTGCCGCCAACAGATCCTGCCCTGAGGTTGGTCCAGTTGGTACGGCAACTGCGATTGCATTGGCAACTTTGGCTCCAGTGATATCGCCAGGGTGATCGCCGACATAAATCTGCGCTCCAAAACCCTTTAGCGCATGACCTTTTTCTTCTGCAAAAACATCCGCCACAACATCAGCATCGGGAATTTCAAAGCCAGCGGCAGCTAATGCACCAATGGCATTTATTCGCAACTTAGCTGTGACTACTAAAACTCGGCCGCCCACTTCGCGTATTGCTGCCACCGCATCGTGCGCGCCAGGCAGCGGTTTAGTTTTTGGCACACCATGAATCCGATAATGCGCTCGATAAGCCGCAAGCAATTCATCTGGATCAGCTTCGGGCAATAACTTTGGTAGCACTAGCGGAAATGGCATACCAATGGTGTCGCGTACCTGTTGCTCATCAATTTCATGACCGCGCTCCTGAACTACCGCAAGCAGCGAGGCCACGATGGAATCGGCTGAGTCCACCAAGGTCATATCTAAGTCAAAACCCACTGTTAGCATCGAGTCATCCTAGGCCCTGTAGATTAGGCAGAATGTCTACGCAGGATATCGACGCTCGCGCCGCCTTAGTTAGTTCGCTCAGGGCGTTTGATAATGCTGCGGTGATGAAGTTGCTACAAGAGCGACCAGATTTATTGCATCCCATCCCACCTGACTTTGAGCGATTGGCTGCACGTGCGCTAGCACCTTCCAGCGTTGGGCGAGCACTAGATCGAATTAATCGCACCGCACTTCAAGTGATTGAGGTATTAGCGGTGTTACCTAAGCCAGTTAGCACAACTGCGCTTACTCAAGCGATGGGTGTTACCGGGAAAACAATTCCAGTTAGCATTAAGCAGGCATTGCTTCATCTGCGGGCACTGGCATTGGTTTGGGGTGATGACAAATCACTACTCACACCAGATTCTTTAGTTGATGTGATTGGTCCTTATCCATGCGGTTTAGGAAATAGCGCTAAAGATCAACTTGATTCACTGATTGCATCAAATCATCCAACTGAATTAACTAAATTGATTCAGTCAGCGCCCGAAGATGTTCAGTTCATTGTTGATAAATTGCTGTGGGGTCCGCCAGTAGGCAAAGTTGCTGATGCCACTAAGAAAGTAACAATTGATTCCGCCAAAACACCAATTGAATGGCTGTTAGCTCGCGGCTTACTTATTCCAGTTGGACCTGAAACCATTATGTTGCCGCGCGAAGTTGCGTTAGCAATCAGGAATGACAAATTAGTTAAAGAAATTGATCCAGGTGCGCCAGAAGTGGTGCCCGATAAAGCGGCAAAACTTAAGCCAGATTCAGTTGGTGGTGAAGTTGCTTATCGATTTGTTAAACAAGCTGAGCAATTGCTCGATGCTTGGTCAGTGTCGCCACCACCAGTGCTACGCAGCGGCGGATTGAGCGCGCGCGATCTAACTAAAGCTGCCGAGCTGTTAGATATTGATGAATCAACTGCAAGTTTAATTATTGAGTTAACTCATGCTGCTAATTTATTGGCAATTGACTATCACCAAGAGCCAACTTGGGCACCAACAACAAGCTATGACATTTGGCGGATTAAAGATGTTGCAACTAAATGGGAAAGTTTTGTGCTGGCTTGGTGGA
>WLEH01000040.1 GCA_009704345.1 Actinomycetota bacterium
AAGGGATGTAAGATTGTGCTTCGAGAAAATTTGCCACGCACTGATTTAGGCAAAATTGATACCTTCACGCTGCGACTGGAGCTAACTGATGTCTGAAGCCAAGAATATATGGCTGTTGGGTGCCCGCCCTAAAACATTAGGTGCCGCAATTGCACCTGTGCTAGTTGGAACTGCTATCGCAGCACCAGTTGGTGAACTTTCAGTACTTAATAGTGCGCTTGCGTTAATTGTTGGTTTAGCAATGCAAGTTGGCGTGAATTACGCAAATGATTACAGCGATGGGATTAAGGGCAGTGATGCTGTTCGAGTTGGTCCTGTTCGATTGGTTGCAAGTGGTCTAGCAACTGCCGCTGCCGTAAAACGCGCAGCAATAATTTCTTTCTTAGTTGCAGCAGTTGCGGGCTTGCTACTGGCTTATCTTGTTAATTGGTGGCTAATTGCAATTGGCGCTGCCTCAATTGTTGCCGCTTGGTTTTACACCGGCGGCAAGTCACCCTACGGGTATCGTGGCTTTGGTGAGTTATCAGTATTTGTTTTCTTTGGCTTGGTTGCAACCGTTGGTAGTTATTATGTCCAAACTGAATTGGTTTCAATGCCAGCTTTGGCAGCTGGCACCAGCCTTGGCCTGCTCTCCATGGCGCTGCTGATTGTGAATAATCTACGAGATTTAACCACGGACAAGGCTGCCAACAAGCAAACGTTGGCAGTTAAACTAGGTGACCGAAGAACTCGATTGTTTTATCTCATCTCAGTTATTGGTGCGATCATGATTTCAATGACGCTTGCCTTAGCTGCGCCATTAGCAGCGTTATCTGGCTTATTAATTTTAGTTGCCATGCAACCAATTCGAGATGTTGTTGCTGGTGCTACTGGTAAAGATTTAATTCAAACGTTACAGCAGACAAACCAGTTACTTATTTGGCTCGGAATCATCTTGGCGATCAGCTTCTTGCTTGCGTAACTGCTCGTCCAGCCAAGCATCTTCCGCTGCAGCTGCGGCATCAATTTTGTCATCAAGTTTTTTCTTCGTATTGAACAAGCCAACTGAAACTCGATCACGTAAGCCATCCAATAGAAATAAGCTGGCAACTGCCGATACTAAGAAACCAACAATTATTAAGACATAGCCTCGAAGGCCGGCGTAATAGCCAACTCCAATAAACAGTGCCAATAAACCAAGTCGAGCTAGCGAATACAAAATTGTTGATAAAAATGTGTTATTCATTGTTACAACCCACCGTAGCTGTGCAGGCCATCAAACAAGATATTTACCCCAAAGAAATTAAAGATATATGACACATAACCAATTATCGCGAGCACCGCTGCTTTGTTGCGCCAACCAACTGTCACTCGAGCATGCAAATAAGCGGCATAAGCGATCCAGGTAATCAGCGCCCAAGTTTCTTTTGGATCCCAACCCCAGAACCGACCCCAAGCTTCCTCAGCCCAAATAGCACCGGCCAGTACAGCGAATGTCCAAACTGCAAATCCCCAAGCGGTGGTTCGATATGAGAGTAATTCCAAATCATTTTCGCTGGGTAGTTTCTTTGCAAAATTAGAATTTGATTTGGATGCAATTAATTGACCAATCGCAAATGCAAAACCAAGTGAAAAGCCCCCGCCAGCAATAATTGCTGAAGCAACATGGATGACCAACCAACCAGATTTAAGTGCTGGCACTAAGTCCGACACCGCAACATACAAAACCGTTTGCGCCAACCCTAGCGAAAGTAATGCTGGCATCAATACAAGTACCGCGATACCAGATATGTCTTGCTTTCGCGCAATAATCAGATAAACCACAAGCACAGCCAGCGTGCCAGCAATGGCGTACTCATACATATTGCCCCAAGGTGCGCGCGCTGCTGCAATTCCTCGCGTTACTACTCCAACTGTCAGGATAAACGTTGCTAAATAAGTAAAAAAGATTGATAACTTGGCAAACTTTGCTGGATTCTTACTGCCAATCAACTTTATAAATGAAACGTATGTTGCTAAAGTCAAAAAAATACTAGAGATCAGAATCGACCAATTACTAACTATGCCTAAGTCCATTTACGATTTCTCCTCAGCAGCAGAGCATAACTGCTTAAGTAACTTCAGATCTGATTCCAATCCCGGCTGATCGCTGCGACTTAGCGCTCCAATTTGATAGCTGCCATCAGGTAACTGCTTAAGCCAAATTCGCCTACTTCTCACATAAAGCCCACTAATTAAGCCAATTAACGCCAAGATAGAGAAGCCCAGCGCCCATGGTCCACCGGGACTGCGCGCAACATCAAATGTGACGAATCGCTCAACGCCAACAAACTTAACTGAACCCAGTTTGCCAGGTAATTCCCAAGTTTCACCTGGCCGAATTGAGCTAAGGCCAACGCGCTCTAGCCCTTCAACATCTAACCGAAATATGTTCTGTGGCACACCACTATCCAGCCCAAGATCGCCTTGCCAAGCGGCCAACAATAAAACTGGATTATCTGGACTTGGGAAAATCGAAATCGGCTGTCCAGAAAAATCTGCAGTTGGCAAAAAGGCAGTGATAAATCCCAATCCATTTTCACCGTTTGGCAACTTAATTGCTCCTTCTGAGCTGAAATTGCCATCGCGCGGCAACATGATTACTGAATCTGAAAAAATTATTTCACCTTCAGCATTGGTTACCTCAACTCGTGGTGCGTAGCCATGCCCAACTAAAAACCATTTTGAGCCATCTATCCGAAGTGGCTTATTTACTTCAATAATCAAGTCTCTAGTATCCGTTGCGGTTTGCACTGACACATCAGCGGCAAATACTCGCGCAGCACCACGCTGTACTTCGCCGCGTTCAAATTCAGCCTTAAATTTATTTAGTCGCACTGTTATGGCAGGTAAATCTGAAACACTGACGGCAGTGCCAAAACTCAACGAACTAAATTGAGTTGGCGTGCTCGCTACCGCAGTTCCCTCACGGACCAGCATCTGACCTCGATATGAAAACAGCACGCCTACGCCAACTGCCAAGATTATTCCAACTACCGCTAAGTGAAAGGCTAAATTTCCAACTTCACGTAGATAACCTTTTTCAGCAGCAATATAGTTTTTTTCTTGATTGACTCGAACTCGCCATTTATTTTTAACTAGACCTTCACTAACTTGGTCAGCATAAGCAGCAAAGGGCAGATTCAGCTCAATGTTTTCAAATTGTGTCAATCGTTCAAAATTTGCGGGTGCAGCTGGTGGTTGAGTTTTTAGCGCACGGTAATGCTTTACCGATCTAGGTAAAATGCAACCTACTAATGAAATCAATAACAATAAGTAAACTGCTGAAAACCAAACTGAACTGAAAACATTAAAGAATCCAAGTTTTAAAAGAATGTTGCCAAGCGTTGGTGAATCCTCAATCCATTGGTTAACACCAAATGCATCAATATTTTGTTGTGGCAGCACTGAACCTGGAATCGAGACCACTACTAAAAGCAGCAGTAACAACAAAGCGGTTCGCATACTGGTCAACTGCCGCCACAGAAACCGACCTAATTCTTTGGGCGTTAACTCAAAAGTTTCGCTCATAGCAGCACCGTAAATCCAGCATATTGTTGTTGTAACCAAATCATCAGATCATTCCAAATGCCCGTGATTAGCAGTATTCCTAGCAATATGAGAAAGCCGCTACCTAGTCGAATAAACAGTTGCTGTTTGGCTCGAAGTTTTCGGGTAATTGCGATCGACTTATGAGCAACCAGCGAAAGTAGCAAAAAGGGTAGGCCCAAGCCAAGGCCATAACTAATTGATAGCAGCGCACCTTTTGCTGCCGTAGCTTCAGTCAGCGCCAATGTCTGCACCGCTGCCAAGGTTGGTCCGATGCATGGTGTCCAACCAATGGCAAACACCACGCCGAGCAGAACTGGCTGTGATGCGTTAGCGGTTTTCAAGGGTAACTTAACTTGCAGCTGAGCTAGTTTGCCAAAGCCAGCAAAAACCAAACCAAGCAAAATCAAAATCACACCAAAGATTTGATTTAGTAAAGTTTGATACTCAATCAAATACGAACCTAATTGACCAAACGCTAAACCAAATGAAGCAAAAATTGCAGTGAAAGTCAAAATGAAAACTAATGTTGGTAAAACTGGCTTGGTTTTATTAACTGAAGTGCCAAGAACGGCAAGATAACCAGGGATTAACGGCAGCACGCATGGACTTAAAAATGAAACTAAACCAGCAAGTGCGGCAACGATTATGGCTAGTGGCAAGAATCCACTTACAACTACTTCACCCATTGTTTACTTCATCAACAACTTGAACTAAGAGTGATCTAGTTACCGCACCCAAGATGCGAGCGCTAGGTCTACCAGATTTGTCCAAGACAATTGTGGTTGGAATTGCACTCATTGGCAGTGAATCGCGAAAAACTAATTGCTTGGATCCATCTGGATCAATAATCGATGGATAAGTAATGCCAAAAAATTCTTCAAAAGCCCGAGCCGCAGGATCATTATCTCGGGTATTGATACCTAACAGCTGAACGTCAGGATTTTCGATATCAAAGGCTTTCAATTCGGGCGCTTCTTGTCGGCATGGTGCGCACCAAGATGCCCAAACATTAATCACAACATTTTGACCTAGAAATTCTGATACTGATAAATCTTCACCAGTTAATGTGACGCCAGATAGTTCTAATGGTTCACCGCGTTGATCAATAGGTAATACTGTTGTAGTGCCATCACCAGAAACAAATGCGGTGTTATTACTGCCGCCAGCGCTACAACCAGCGAGCACCAATAAAACCGCAATGCTCAAAACAGAATTACGCGCCCACCCCGCCGGTCGACTCTTTATAGAGCGCGGCTGCCGGTTCCAGATATGAGACGTTAGCCAACTGGTCATTATGAAATTTAAGTGTAGTGACAGATGCTAAATTGCACTCACGGTGTGAAGGGTTATGGACAAAACTGTGATTTTGGTAACCAAGTCTTGCCACCCAAATTGGTAATTGATGGCTAACTAGCACTGCTTCATGGCCCAATGCCGCCACTCGAGCCGACTCAACTGCAATCTGCATTCGAGCAAATATCTCTCGATAGGGCTCGCCCCAGCTTGGTCGAAACGGATTCCATAGGTGCCGCCAGGCAGATGGTTTTCGCAGTTCCCCATCAGAAAATGAAACTCGCTTGCCTTCAAACACATTAGTTGCTTCCAGCAGATTCAAATCCTGTGAGATCGGCAGATTCTTCACGCGGCCAATCGGCGCAGCAGTTTGCATGGCCCGCTCTAGCGGTGAGGAAACTAAATGAGTTAAATCTGCGTCAGCAAAATATTCAGCCACCAAGTCTGCCATGGCTTGACCACGCTCGGAGAGTTTGTACCCAGGAATTCGACCGTAAAGAATTTTTTCCGGGTTGAACACCTCGCCATGGCGAACTAGGTGCACCAACGTGGTAGTCATTTAGCTTCGCTTACGAGTTAATCGTTTAACTGAAGGGCGCCAGACCACTTCACCTTGCTCAACTGCTGCAAGGCGAAGTTTTTCGCCGTGTTCAATTAATGCTGCAATTGTTGCTGGCAAAGTTGTGTCTTCAGCTAACACATCAACAGTTAAGCCCATTTCTCGAGCTGCTTGCGCAGTTTGCTCACCGATGCAAGCAATAACTGTAGTTGGATGCGGTTTACCGGCAATACCAACTAAGTTACGAACGGTGCTGGCAGAACTAAATAGCACTGCATCAAACCCACCACTCTTAATTGCATCGCGAATCGCTGGCGCTGGCGGTGCTGCTCGTACCGTGCGGAACGCAGTAATCTCTTCAACTTCCCAACCCAATGAAATCATGGTTGCTGAAAGTGATTCCACTGCTACATCTGCCCGAGGAATTAAAACTCGATTCATCGGGTCTTGGAACTGATCAAATACCGGCCACAGATTTGCTAAACCGGCATTTGTGTCATCTGGCGAAATCAAATCTGGATTAATGCCAATCTCTTTAAGAATTGCCACCGTATCGGCACCAACAGCACCAATTCGAATACCAGAGAACGCTCTGGCATCAAGTCCATATTCATCTAACCTAACTTTAATTGCCTTAACTGCATGCGGACTGGTAAACACCAACCATTGGTAGCGACCTGAAACCAAACCATGAACTGCCTTTTCCATTTGCTGCGGTGCTCGTGGTGGCTCAACGCTTAACGTTGGCACTTCAGTGCAAGTAGCGCCGGCTTTTGCCAACAGCGCTGGCACATCAACGGAGAACTCTTTGGTTTTTGGCAGCAAAACTTTCCAACCAAATAGTGAACGAGTTTCAAACCAAGCATTACGATCAATCTGACCTGCAGCTTCAGAAATAACTGCATGCGCCGGACCTTGCAATTTATGTGACTTAATTTGATCTACAGCATCACCAATAGTCATGCGATAACTGCGTTGATCTAGTGTCATTGCATTTTGTACCAAAACCATCGGAGTGCTCTCGGTTCGTCCAGCCGCAACTAAATCTGACGCGAATCGACCAATTTCATTAGTGGTGCCGCGCAAAATTAAAGTTGTTTTGTTTCCTAGATAGTTGCCTAATTCATATGAGTCTTTGGCATCTAGCAAGTGAATAGATTCCGTTCTCGCCGGATCAAACATTGCGCCAGCATAAAAACCCACCGCAAAATCAACCGGCACAGTTGGAAATACTTCAAAATCAATATTTGACTTATGAATTATTGCCAGTTCTTCATGCAGCGAACCGCGAAGAATGCCATCGCCAAAAAACACTCGAACCACATCATGGCCTTCTTTTGCGGCAGCCACAGCAGCTTTCGCTAAATCAGTTGGTTGATCACCCGCTACCGCTACAACAGTTGCAATAGGTGCAATAACTTCAGCTAGCGATTGGTCGACAATTACCGACTGAGCGTCATTAATTGCATCGAGCGCGGCTGCAGTTAGCACCTTCAGGTCGCAATCTGGCAAGGCGATGAAGGAAATCCGACCGACGGATTTTGGGGATGTCATATTGCTATTACCTCATTTGCTTTGGTTTGTTCATGAAATGTCAAAATCTGTAGTTCGCTGGCTAAGTCGATCTGTCTCACATCAACGCCGCTTGGCACCGTGAGCGTGACCGGCGCAAAAGTCATAATGGAATAAATACCAGCATTAACTAAAGTGTCACAAACACTTTGTGCTGCTGGGGCTGGTGTAGTGATAACAGCAATTTGAATATTATTTTCTCGAATAAAAGTTGAAAGGCCAGCAACATCTTTAATAAAGATTTTTTGTCCTTCTGAAATCTCCACAACTTTGCCAATAATTTCGGGTGCTGAATCAAATAACGCCGAAATTTTGAAGCCACGATTAGTAAAGCCGGCATATTTCGCAAGTGACATACCTAAATTGCCGCAACCAACAATCACAATTGGCCACTGCTTGTCTACACCTAATGTGGCAGATAGCGCTTGAATCAAAACCGCCACGTCATAACCAACCCCACGAGTGCCATGGCCGCCTAAATGAGATAAATCTTTGCGAAGTTGTGCGCTAGTTACGTTAACTGCTTCAGCTAACTCTTCGGAGGAAATAACTTCAACCCCGCGAGACTTAAACTCAGTCAACGCCCGCAAGTAAATAGGTAGCCGTTCTACGGTGGCCGCGGGTAATCCGACGGCCTTCCCGGGCGTGCGCTGTTGCGCCACAATGGCTCCTGTTGATCT
>WLEH01000041.1 GCA_009704345.1 Actinomycetota bacterium
CTTGCAATTGTTTTTGTTGAAACTAATCTAAAATTAAATTGATGAGTGCGAGAGCGCAGTGTGCTGGGCATTTTGTCTGGCTCAGTAGTTGCAAAAATAAACTTTAAATGGGCAGGTGGTTCTTCTACCATTTTAAGAAAAGCATCAATTGCTTTAGTTGATAACTGGTGCGCTTCATCAATGATCATAAATCTGAATCGAGATTCAGCGGGGGCAAATACGGCAGTTTCACGCAGTGCTCGAACATCATCAACACCACTATTACTGGCCGCATCTAGTTCTTCAACATCTAAATTACCAACACCATTTGGAGCTAACGCAACACATGAATTACAAACGCCACACGGCGTAGCAGTAGGTCCCTGAACACAGTTAAGGGCGCGAGCCAAAATGCGAGCAGTAGAAGTTTTGCCGCAACCGCGTGGGCCAGTAAACAAATAGGCATGATGAATTCGATCATTTTCAATTGCTCGAGTCAGGGCAGTGACGACATGGTCTTGCCCGATTACTTCACTTAGCTGTGCTGGTCGATAAGTTCGATATAACGCGATGCTCACGGCGCCACAGTAGTGGCATTAGCCGACTTGGCTGAAGATAAAGTGGCGGAGGATGCGGGATTTGAACCCGCGAGGGGTTGCCCCCAACTCGCTTTCCAAGCGAGCGCCATAGGCCACTAGGCGAATCCTCCGTCGCGAAGGGTACTAATCCCCTCGCTACCCTTACGCCTGATCCCCCGCGCGGCATGACCGTGATCAATCCCCCAGGGTCGAAAGACAGCAAGGGTCGTTGCGCTCTCGTGGGTGTGCGGGGGATCCCTAGTTTGGTTTCTCGCCTAAAAATCTGCCGATTGGTTTATGTCGCACCAATAATTGATAACTGGCAAGCGAAAGCAAAGTTGTTAGAGTCAATACCAAACTAAGTCGCGTACCCATCCCAAACTCAAAGTCTTCTAGCAAGGTCAGAATTAACAGCACAATTGGTAAGTGCACAATATAAATCCAGTAGCTGCCTTGTGAAAAATAAGAAACAACAGAATTTGTTTTAGTAATTAGTTTCTGCATTAAACCTAAGATTGCAAAACTCAAATTTAATGATGCCCCAAAATAGACAACGCGATAATCAAAATCTAATTGTTCACTAGTTGCTAAGTGAGCAAGATAACCAATACTGCCAATAATCAAGAACAAATACCAATGTTTACGAAAATTAATAATTATTGATTGATTTTGAAATGCTAGCCAACCTAGTAAGAAAATAATTAAATAAAATGCGATCATGGAATTATCTGGCGCTACGGCAGAGGCAGTTTTTAAGGTGCCATCTGGTTCTAAGGTGTATGGAATTACAGCAAGAAGTAAAGTTGCAATTAGATACAGTGCAATTTGGCCAATCCGGTAGTTGAGAATCTTTGACGGTCGGGCAAAAACCCAAGGCAGCATCTTTACCAGCAAAACTGCAATTGAATTTAGATAAACCAAATATGCCAAAAACCAAAGATGGTAAAACTCAACAAAATTTTGCTCAGCTGGCACCACGCTTCCCCCAGTTGCCAGAGCAAAAACTAGTTGAAAAGCAATCGTCACGAGTGGCCAGAAGATAAGCAGCGGTAACAAAATTCGCTTGGCTCGGTTACCAATTAAGGCCCTGGCACCATATTTTGTAAATATCAATGCTGAAAAAAATCCAGAGATAAAAATAAATGCTGGCATTCGAAATGTATGAATAAAATCGTAGATCAAATAAAGTAAATCTTCACCAAGATTGGTTCGAATCGGTGCGTATGTTGCCGTAAAAACCGCACTGTGAAGCACTAAACCCAGTAACATCATGGTTGCTCGGTAAGCATCTAATGCGGGAATTCGTTGTGCTTCGATGACCACTATCCTACGCAACGGTGGCGTGTCCGAGCGGCCGAAGGTGCGCGCCTCGAAAGCGCGTGAGGATGAAAATTCTCCGAGGGTTCAAATCCCTCCGCCACCGCCATTATCGCTTTGTTTCAAAAAATCTATCTAGTAATTCTTTTGCTTCATCTGCTCTGACATTGGCAACCACTTCCATCTGGTGTGGCAATCTAGAATCTCGAACGACATCAAATTTACTGCCCACCGCACCATAATCTTTATTGTCGGCACCAAAAACTAATCGTGCAATTCGAGCTTGCATTGCAGCTCCGGCACACATGGGACATGGCTCTAACGTAACCACCAGGGTGCAGCCATCTAATCGAGCCGAACTCAATTTGGTTGCAGCAGCTCGAATTACTTCAATTTCAGCATGGGCGGTGGGGTCAAATTTCGCTTCATTCCAATTGCCCGATTCCGCCAAAATCTCGCCAGTTGAATCAATAATCAGCGCCCCGACTGGGATCTCACCTCGAGCAGCCGAATCCGCAGCGAGCGTGAGTGCTCGCTGCATTGCTTGGTCATCGGCTGGTCGAACCTGCATGAAGGTAAGTCTGGCATCTATTCTGCGCATATGAAAACTCTGGTTGTAGAACACCCGCTTATTGCGGCCAAAGTAACTGAACTTAGAGATGAAACTACCCCAATGGCGCGGTTTCAAGAACTTGCTACTGAATTAGTCACGTTGCTGGCTTTTGAAGCAACTAAGGAATTAGAAATTGAATCAACTGAAGTTAAAACTCCAGTTTCACCAACAACTGGTAGCAAACTTGCCGGTCCACTGCCACTACTTGTGCCAATCCTGCGAGCAGGACTTGGCATGTTGCACGGGATGCAGCAGGTGTTACCAAGCGCTGAAGTTGGTTTCTTAGGTGTAGTGCGAAATGAAGAAACATTGCAACCAGCAATTTATGCCGATCGTATGCCAGATCGATTAGATAATCGAATTGTGTTTGTGCTTGATCCAATGCTGGCAACCGGCGGTAGTTTGATAAGTGCAATTGAAATTATGCTGGCCCGCGGCGCTAAAAAAGTGATTGCCATTACCTTAATTTCAGCCCCACAGGGCGTGGAAGCAGTTGGTAAGAAGTTTGCAAATCAGAATGTCACAGTTGTGACCAGCGCACTCGATGAAAAATTAAATGAGCATGGTTATATTGTCCCTGGCTTAGGCGATGCTGGTGATCGATTATTTGGAGCGTGTTAATTGACTAAACTGCATGAGATTAGAGAACATGGTGTTTCAGTTTGGTTAGATGATTTATCGCGCAATCGAATTCAATCGGGTGATTTAGAAAATCTACGGAATCAAGGTGTGCTTGGTGTCACAACTAATCCCGCAATTTTTAAAGCAGCAATTACAGCAGGTGCGGCTGGAATTTATGGCGATGATTTAAATCGATTAAAAGCAGATGGCGCATCGGCAGAGCTGATTGTGCGCGAGTTAACTGTGGCTGATGTGCAAGCAGCATGCGATGTATTTAGTACCACATATGTTGAAACTGGCAATGATGGTTGCGTCAGTATTGAAGTTGATCCAAGACTTGCTTTTGATGGGGATAACACACTTAAGCAAGCAATTGAGCTGCGAAAACAAGTTAATCGACCAAACGTCATGATTAAAATTCCAGCTACAAAGGAATCAATCCCAGCAATTACTGGTGCGCTAGCAAATGGAATAAGCGTCAATGTAACTTTAATTTTCTCTATTGATCGATATGCTGAAGTGATTCAAGCATGGCTCGCAGGCCTTGAGCAGGCAAAAGAAAACGGTCATGATTTATCAACGATCAATTCAGTTGCATCTTTCTTTGTCTCTCGTGTCGATACTGCGATTGACCCGATGCTTGATCAAGTTGGCACACCGGAGGCACTTGCACTGCGGGGCAAAGCTGCGGTAGCAAATGCGATGCTGGCTTATCAGTTGTTTGAAGAGCTGCAGCAAGATGTTAGATGGAAATTGTTAGCAGCAGCTGGGGCTCGAATTCAGCGCCCGCTATGGGCATCAACTGGTGTGAAAAATCCCAATTACGATCCGCTGCTTTATGTTTCAAGTTTAGTTGCACCAGAAACGGTAAATACCATGCCGGAGGCAACGATGAATGCATTATTTGAAACTAAGAGTGGTTTTGAATTTAATTTGAATTATCAAGCCGCAGCTGATGTCATAGCTGCACTAGGCAACTACGACATCAGCTTGGCTGATGTGCTCGCCAACTTAGAAACCGCTGGCGTAAAGCAATTTGTGGATGCGTGGAGCGATTTGTTGAAAACTGTGGAATCGGCTTAAGGCTCAATTCCGTCAGTTGCTTCTTCTCGCATTGCCCACGGAATTCCATATTCGTTGATTTTTTCTAAATATGGAACTGGATCAAACCATTCCGGTCCATTAACTCCTTCAGGCTTCCAAACACCATCATGAATTAATTCCATAGCCACAACTGGATTTAACGCGGTTTGCCAAACTACAGCTTGATCGCCATATTCCTGCATGGTCCATTCGTTATCAACCACGTGATACATATAAGTGGCCTTTGGCTTTCCTGACTTATCTAAACCGCGAATTAAAGTGCCCGCACAAGTCTTACCTTTCATGCGTGCACCTAATGTTGCTGGATCAGGAAGTGATGCGGCAAGTAGGTCACGAGGTGAAACTGCAACACCTTTTACATCCACTCGATCAGTTCGATCTAAACCTAACTTATGAATGGTTTCTAGGATGTCGATAAACTCTTCACCAAGACCGTACTTAAACGTCACTTTTTTTGCGTCAACTTTTCGAGGTATTAGCAATACCTCTTCATGTTCCACGTTGACACATTCAACGGGGCCGATACCTTCGGGGAAATCGAAAATTTCGGGCTCGCTGAATGGTTCAGTTGTGTACCAACCGGTGCCATCCTCCCAAACAACTGGCGGATTTAGACACTCCTCAATGGTGGTCCAGATGCTGAAAGATGGTGCGAACTCATATCCTTCAACAGTTAAATTAGAACCATCGAGTACTTTAATTTCATCAATGCGACTAAACAAATGATCTGATGCATATTTTGCAAACACATCACTTAGTCCTGGCTCAACACCCATCCCGACGACCGCATAAATATCGCGTTCGATCCAATTCCAATCGCGGGCAAACTGTTCATCACCTAGTTTGACGCCGCATTCGGTATATGGATATTCCGGATGGGGACGAGATAGAGACATTGCCATATCCATGTAGTTGGCACCTTCAACTTCGCACGCCCGGAAAATGGACATTACAAATCGAGGGTCAACGGCATTGACCACAATGTCTGGCTTAACTCTTCGGATCAGTTCACGTAGTTGCTCTACGTCTCCTGCATCCACTTTGGCAGCTTTAAATCGGTTGTCCTCAACACGAGCGGCTGCCTCTTCGGCACGTCTTAACTCATGGTCAGCAATGACCATTTCAGTAATGAACTTACGACGCGAAGCAATGTTCGCTATTGCTTTTCCGACTCCGCCCGCTCCAATTACGAGGGCTCTCACGGATTTCACCCCTTACGGTTAGGCAGACCTTAGCCCAGGTTGGCTCGATCAGCCACCCCCCACCCCCCATGAATTTCGGACTTTCTACTTAAATCAGGTCTCAATTTTGCAACACCTCAAAAAAGTGGAAGATTTGATTTAAATTGAATTGGCCAAAAGTGGCGTAAAAAACTAAACCCCGCCTCAACGAGGCGGGGTTTAGTAGTAACGCTAAGACTAGATCGCGTTGACGTTTGAGGCCTGTGGGCCCTTTTCGCCTTGGGTGATCTCGAACTCAACGCGCTGATTTTCCTGAAGTGAACGGTATCCGCTTCCTTCAATTGAGCGGTAATGAACAAATACATCAGCGCCACCATCATCAGGTGTGATGAAGCCGAAGCCTTTTTCATTATTAAACCACTTCACGGTTCCAACGGTCATGCGTATTTCCTTTATCTGTAACGGGTGAAGCACCCGCTAAGTGAAACACGCAACGGGCACTGCAGCATCAGAGTTACTAATGCATTGCGGAGCATACGGGACGACTTGGATAACTGAGTCAGGGCATCCACTACCAGTCAAAACCAGCCATCAAGCACCCCGGCAGGCCAGTTCCCTGGGGGTGGTTTATGACTGAATTTAGCTCAGGATGAACAGCTCTAATTCAAGATGGCTTGCGACCAGCACAGCCACAAATCGGCCGCCATCGAGCAGGCCAAACTCCTCAATGAGCGCCTCGGGCAAGTCGGTCAATTCGTTCTAACAGATCTGCTTGTTCCATGGAAAAGTCTTTTATTTGATGAATTGGAGTGCTGCCCATAGTTAACACATCACCAATGTGTGAAAGCGCATATTGCCAAGTTGTGACACTGCCGGCGACAAGTTTTCTAGTAGTTCCAGCTTGCCGAACTAAAACGTAATCAGAACTCGCTGGGTTAAACGGCTCTTCAAAAACTGCAGCACCATTTTCATACTCAATAACTAATGATTTATCACGCGGCTTGCGATTGCTCCAATGCATATGAAAGGTAACGCCGGTGGGATATTCAAAAAAAGCATTTCCCTCATCATTATTACCCAACTCACTGAAGATTGCTTCAGCTTTAACTAAATTTGGAGTTTGGTTCATAATTAATTGTGCTGCTCGCAAACAATAGGTGCCAACATCGAGTAAGGCACCACCACCGATAGTTGGATCTTTCCGATAATCATCCAATTGCTCTGGTGTATAAACAAAATGACTGTAGATGTGCCTGATCGCACCTAGCTCAGCTTCTAATTGCCGGGCTATATGGATTTGTGGATGAAATGCAAACACTAAAGCTTCCCAAGCAAGATGATCTGCTGGTGCTTTTGCGAGAAAATCAGCAACAGCAGCTTTAGTAATGCCAAAAGGCTTTTCAACCAAAACCGCTTTGCCAGCACTAACAGCAGCAAGCGTAAGTTCTGGATGAAAAACTGGTGGCTGTGCGATATAAATCGCATCAATGCTTTGATCAGCAAACAATTCAGCATAACTGCCATATGCTGTTTCAATTTCATTTTCAGCAGCAAATGCTTTCGCACGCGGCAAATTACTTGCCGCAATTGCACCGACGGAATTCCTAATATCTAATCTAGCGTTTGGAATAAAAGCACGTGCTGCTATTCGCGAGGCACCAATTATTCCCCAGCGAATAGTCATGTTTGCCCCATTTCAAAAACTAAAGCAACTTTAAAGCTGACCATTCTCCATTTGTCGCAACAACGCTATTCTGTCCTCAATTGGGGGATGGGTAGCGAACAATCGAGCAGCAGCTTTGGCATCAAGTGGTGATTCAATCCAAACATGCGCAACCGCAGTAGAGCGCTGATTAACCACAGTGGAATCAGCAGCGAGAGTTTCGAGTGCTCGCCTAAGGCCAGCTGGATTTCTGGTGTAAGCAACTGCGGTGGCATCAGCAAGTGCTTCGCGTTTCCGGGAAATTGCGCTTTTTAACAGTGATGCCGCAATTGGTGCAAGAATCAACGCAAGTAGCGCGGCAACTAATACCAGCGGATTGCCGCCATTGTTACTACTTTTTCTAGCGCCACCAAACCACATCATGCGAATCAACAAATCGCTCATTAACGCAAGTGCGCCAGCAGTTGTTGCAGCTACGGCAGATACCAAAGTATCGCGGTTAGCAACATGCGCTAATTCGTGAGCTACCACGCCTTGCACTTGTTCCCGATCCATTTTCTCTAATAAGCCAGTAGTGAAAGCA